>JBKBUB010000121.1:0-283 GCA_046290925.1 Thermodesulfovibrionales bacterium
GCATTCTTCTGTTCATCAAAGGTAAGACCCACAGATATTCCGTTCTGCTCGATCTCTGGGTACATCTCGAGTATCTTCTCCTTTAAGGCAACCAATGTGTAAGCCATAAGACCCTCCTCTGTCTTGGTGACTACCTTCCCTCTTTACGGGTAGAGATACCCAATGGTACGTATGTGGGGCACCACCCTAAAAGACTCGTCAGGAGGAAAACAACAGCTATTATGCCTAACACGATAGCCGCTGTCTCTGTAACCTGTCCTGTCAGAATAAGTACTATCGCAAC
>JBKBUB010000121.1:293-5077 GCA_046290925.1 Thermodesulfovibrionales bacterium
AACTACTGCAATGATAGTCCTGACAACCCTGTCGATTGTTCCCATATTCTTCTTCATCTATTAACCTCCTTAAATAAGAATTACCTCAACAACCGTTGCATAATTATCGCTATAGCGATGATTACTCCAAGGCATATCAAACAGGCTATGATAAGTTTAATAGCCTTTTGCATTTTGACTATCTCAACCTTGCCTCAACAGCATCCCAGTTTATGTTCCTGAAAAAGGCCTCGATATAATCTGCCCTCTTCAAACCATAATCGATCATGAAGGCATGCTCAAAGACATCCATTATGAGCAGGGGGTTAGAGCCAGAGGGATGTCCCACATCATGTTCGTTTATCCAGAAATTGATAAGCCTTCCGTTTGTGAAGTCCTGATAAAGAACTGCCCATCCAATGCCTCTCATTGTCCCGACTCCCTTAAATGCCTTCTCCCAGTTCTCGTAACTGCCAAAGGATTCGGCTATCTTTTTTGCAAGCCTTCCATCCTTGTTAATGCCACCTTTTCCTCCAAGATTTTCAAAATAATACTCATGGAGTCTCATACCATTGAACTCCCATCCCAGCCTCCTGTTTAACTCCGCAAACTCTGGGGTGCCTGTCTTTCCCTCCTTTAGTAAAGCATCAATCGTATCGAGTACCTTATTCGTATTTGTCACATATCCCTGATACAATGTGAAGTGATTCTTGAGAAGGGTCTCACTGAACCCCTCCATACCAATCAACTTTGAGTAATCCTTTGCCGTGTAAGCCATAGTCTTAACCTCCTTTTTATGTTATTTGGGTTTCAAAAAATATAATATCCATTAATGGCTGCTAATCCTGTCCCTGTCACTGCAGCAATCGTTTTAAAATCACATGGCATTATAAAAGTTTTTGAGGCATGCCAGCCTCCAAATTTATGCAACATTAAGGCAAACACTCTTAAATCCTCTCTCTTATCTCCTGAATTACATCCTCAAACTCAATGGGCTTTTCCATGATATTTAAAAAACCGAGGGAACTTAGCCTTTTCATGGTTTCATCATTCACATAGGCAGTCATAACTAACACCGGGATTGAAGGATAGAACTCCTTCAAATGACTCAAAACGCCAAAGCCGTTCAAAACAGGCATCTGAAGATCGGTCACGACAAAGTCAACAGGCATCGAATCGAGTATCTTTATGGCCTCTTCTCCATTTTCCGCTGTGATTACATTTATATTATCTAATGATTGCCTAAGGCTCTCTGACAGACTCATAAGAAACACCCTTTCATCATCTACGAGTAAAAGATTTTTCATTTAAAAAATATGGAGCAAAAGATATGCCATGAAAAAAATATAGTAAAATCAAATAGTTAATATTGATAGATCTTCTGAACCGATCATTTTGGATGGTCTGTTTTGAATAAGGAGTCTATTTCAGGTTGTAATCTTTCAATTTTCGCTTTAGGGTAGAAAGGGAAATGCCAAGGGCAGCAGCGGTCTTTGTAAGATTTCCTGATAACCTATTAAGGGTATTTCTTATGTGAGCCTTTTCCATCTCCTCGAGGGTGATTATCTCCGTATCCAACCCTGTCTGCGGGAAGGAATGTCCAGCAATCTTTGTACCAATGAGTTCAGAGGGCCTCAGGGGTTCTCCTCTCTGAATTAGATAGGCCCTTTCGAGGACATTCTTCAACTCTCTAATGTTTCCAGGCCAGTCGTATTCCATCAGTTTTTTTATCTCCTCTTTATCTAAAGGTATCTCGATCCCTGCGATCTTTCTCAATAGATATTTACAAAGCTCGGGGATGTCCTCTCTCCTATCCCTCAAAGGGGGCACATGAATCCTCATCACGCTTAACCTGTAATATAGATCGGGCCTGAATTTTTTATTTAGTGATTCCTCGATATTCGTATTGGTAGCAGCCATAACTCGAACATAGACGGGTCTTATGATCTCTCCTCCAAGTCTCTTAATCCTTCCATCCTCGAGGACGCTTAAAAGTCTCGCCTGAAGATGCATTGGCATTTCACCAATCTCGTCAAGTAAAAGCGTCCCTCCTTCAGCCATCTCAAATATACCCTTTCGGGAGGTCATCGCTCCGGTAAAGGCACCCTTCTCATAGCCAAAGAGTTCAGCCTCGATAAGATTCTCTGGAAGTGTTGAACAGTTGATGCTGATAAAGGCTCCTTTCCTTTTGCTACTGTAATGAATCGCCTTTGCTACGATATTCTTCCCAGTACCTGTCTCTCCTGTTATCAGGACAGGAGCGTCTGTTTGTGCAGCAACGTTTATAAGATTCCTCACCTCTGAGAGTTTTTCGCCTCCAATCAGAACAGTCTCTTCACTTTCCTTGCTGCTTCTGTAATCCTCAACCTGGGCAACCCTTTCAAGGGCAAGGGTCTTTAAGGCTTTGTCAATTGTTAATTTCAGTTCCTCGAGTTCAAAGGGCTTTGAGAGATAGTCATAGGCACCTGACCTTATGGCCTTAAGAGCGCCATCGAAACTTGGATAGGCTGTTATGAATATGATCTTTGTCTGTTCATTGTATCTCAGGATAGATTCGCAGAGGGTATGCCCTTCTGCATCTGGTAGCTTTTGATCAAGTAGCACCACATCTACCCTATATTGCGAGCAGGTCTTTATTCCATCCTCTCCATTATTGGCCACCATGACTTCGAGGGAGTTTCTAAAATACTCTCGTACAGAATCGGAGAATAATTGGTCATCGTCTATAACGAGAAGTGTCCTTTTTGTGCTATCCTGCATTTGCCCCCCTTGGAATGAGGATATTCACAATAGTTCCTTTGTTTTTTCTGCTTTCTACATCGATTGTACCATTCATCAAGGCGAGCATCCTTTTAGCAATGACCAGTCCGAGGCCTGTTCCACCAGGTTTTGTGGTGAAAAAGGGCCTGAAGAGATTTTTTACCTCTTCATCAGTCATCCCCCTGCCATTATCCCTGACCTGTATCTTTATATCCTCGAGGTTCCGGGATATTGATATGGAGACCGTTGGGTCTTTCCTGCCCTCACAGGCATCGGATGCATTTGTAATGACATTCATCAAGACCTGATGAAGTGCCCTCGGGTCTGCATAACAGGACTCGGCATCAGGTGATATCTCCACTGATACATAGATACCCTTCTTTAAGAAATCATCTTTAATAAGAGCGAGAAATCTATCCATAAACTCTTCCAGATTAATATCCTGTGGCTCTGCTTTTTCATACATGTTATAATTTTTAAGCACCTTCAAGAGATATTCTATCCTTCGTATCTCATCAATGGAGCGCTCGAGATACTTCTGAACTACCGCCAGGTCAAATCTATCAAGGTTTTCTCTCAGCATGCTAAGGGTCATCTTAATGGAATTAACAGGATTCCCTATCTCGTGCCTTATGCCTGAAAAGATATACCCCATATTCTTCATAGTATTTACTGCCTCGGCGATTGATTCGAGCCTTATCATTTCTGTGTTATCACGCTTTATCGATATATAGTTTATTATCTCTCCATCCGAATCCCTGACCGCAGATATCGTACATTCCTCATGATAGATTGTACCATCCTTTTTCTTATTTATTAACCTCCCTTTCCATACACCTTCATTCTTTAATATCTCTCGAACCTTACCGTAAAAATCCTCTCCCTGCTCTTTGCTGTCAAGTATATGGATATTTTCGCCGATAATCTCATCCCTCGAATAGCCAGTGATCTGCTCAAAGGCAGGGTTGACATATTGGATAATTCCCCTACCATTAGTTATCACGATTGCATCAGCAGCAGACTCTGTAGCTGTAGCAAGCCTGACAAGCTCTTCCTGGGCATTAAACTTTGCGATGGCCTCTCCAATGATGTATGACAATGTCTCCATAAACCCAAGCAGTTCCTGAGAAAATATCCCCCCTCTTTCATCGGCTAAGTGAATCAGGCCGATTATTTTTTCGTTGTAACGAACAGGAATAGTAGCTATTGATTTAAAACCCCACAATGCGCAAGCATCCCGATAACGTTTCCTCTGCCCTGCATCCAGTCTGTTGATGTAATCAACAAAATTGTGGTAAAGAAAAGAACCATTCGGAGTTAAGACATCTGTATCCTGAGGGTCATATTCCCCGGTTGTCGCCCTTATACAGACACATTGATCATAATGAACGGAAAGAGGACTCTCACAGGATATGAAATCTTCTGAATAACCGTCATAGGATTCAAAAGGGATATTACCGTTTCTATCGATTACCCTTATCCCTGCATGAGAACATCCACAGCGGTTTCTTATCAGTCTGACAGCCATATCGAGGAATTCCTTTCTCGTATTGTTCTCTGTAAACATCTTCAGGAGTTTGTTAGTGTCCTCCATGCGCCGTTCTGCCTCTTTCCTCTCTGTAATGTCTCTTACAATCCCAACATCATGCCAAATCCCGTTTATCCTGATAGAAGTAAGTGAAAACTCGACAGGAAATTCTATACCTCCCTTTCTAAGGGCAATCAGTTCAAGATTTTTTCCAATAAAAGAGCCCTTACCAGTAGATCTGAATTCTTTAATCCCCTTTCTATAATCCTCGTGAAATCTCTCAGGAATGATTAGCTTATAGAGGTCTTGTCCGATAGCCTCTTCTGCAGCATAGCCAAAAAGCCTTTCAGAGGAAGGGTTCCAGTAGGTAATCTTCCCTTTGTTATTTATACTGATAACGGCATCAGGTAATGCATCTGCTATTAGGTTGAAATCTGCCACAGCCATTAAGGTTATTTTCTCTGAGATCCATAGATTGTTACAGCATTCTTTTGCTTTTTGGAAACGTACAATGCTT
>JBKBUB010000122.1:0-5050 GCA_046290925.1 Thermodesulfovibrionales bacterium
AACAGCATAAATGAAATCGGTATGTTTTTCCGGTAGAAACCTGAAAGGCCCCTGGGTTCCTTTCAAATAACCCTTACCGAAGATCTTTCCTGAACCGATTGCTATCTTTGACTGGTTTATGTGATACCCGATTCCTGATGGGTCAACCTCTGGCTCCATAAAGGCCACTATCCTATTTTTCTGATAGACCTTGAGGTTTTCCCACATGATGTTGCCCAAAAAGGGGATCGATACTATTCCTATGATTATTATTAGTGTTGCTGCCTTTTTCTCGAGCCCTTTCATAGCAACGAGTGTCAGAAAAACGGCGAGTATAATTACAGATGTCCCGAGGTCGGGTTGCTTGAAGATGAGGAAAAAAGGCAGAACAATGAGTGTAAATAAGACCTTGAGGAGTGCTGTCATGTTTAATTGTGTATTTATCTCCTCGAGGTATCTCGAAAGGGCTAAGACAAGAAAGACCTTGAAGACCTCAGAGGGTTGAAAGGATAAAAAGCCGAGGTTGAGCCACCTCTGGGCGCCCATTCCAGTCTTTCCGACAATCAGGACTATTAACAAAAGTAAGAGACCAAGGCCATAAACAGGATAGGAAAATCTCCTTAGCCAGCTATAATCAAACCCTGTAACCGCTACAAGGGCTATTATACTTATCGCAAGCCAATAGATCTGTTTCATATAGAAACCCGGTGTCTCATTGGTGATAGGAGACCTTGTTGCACTGTAGATAGTAAGTATCCCTGCAATTGAGAGGATAATGATAATCGTCAGGGTTATCCAGTCAAAATTCTTTATTATCCTTCTGTCTATCTTCATAATCTTCAACCTTCTGTTCTTCCTTTTTGTTATTCCTATCAGCGAGAGACTTCATGTATGCCTCGATCGCCCTTCGGGCTATTGGTGCGGCTGTAGCCCCTCCATGTCCGCCGTGTTCAACAAAAACAGACATAGCAACTTCAGGTTTATCACAGGGCGCAAAGGCAACAAACCAGGCGTGGTCCCTATGAAGTTCGCCCAGGTATTTTGAATCCTTCCTTACACCTATCACCTGGGCAGTTCCTGTCTTTCCGCATATCTCTACAGAATATGACTTAGCGAGCCAGCCTGTTCCGCTTGGTTCATTGACAACACCGAACAACCCCTTCTTTATCTCGTTTATATTTTCAGAGTGTACATTCAGTTTCTTTGTCATCTGGGGTCTTTCTTTCAGCATTAAAAGGGAAGGTGTATAAATGTGACCGCCATTGGATACAGTGCTTGTTAACTCCGCCATCTGAAAGGGTGTGACCGCAACATATCCCTGACCTATTGAGGCATTGAAGGTCTCGCCAAGATACCAGGGTTGACCCTTCTTCTCCTGTTTCCACTTTGTGTCAGGAATAACACCTTTACGCTCCTTAACGAGTCTGATACCACTGTCATTACCGAGACCGAGTTCACGGGCATAAGAGGCAATCTTATCAATACCGAGTCTCCTGCCAACCTCATAGAAATAGACATCGCAGGACTCAACGATGGCCCTGTGAAGAGATAGGGTCTTATGACCACTTTTCCGCCAGCAGCCAAAGTGCCATCTTCCGTAGGAGAGGCCTCCGTTACATGTGACCTTTGTCTCTGCGTTGATAACCCCCTCTTCAAGCCCTGCCAGGGCAGTGACTATCTTGAATGTAGAACCTGGTGGATACTGACTCTGTAACGCCCTGTTCAGAAGGGGATTTTTTGGATTATTTATGAAGTCCTCCCATTGTCTCTGCGAGATCCCCTTTGCAAACAGGTTTGGATCAAAGGATGGTTTACTTACAAGGGCAAGTATCTCTCCAGAATCAGGCTTAATAGCAACCAGTGCCCCTGTCTTTTCACCAAAGGATTCCTCAGCAGCCTTCTGAAGGTTTATATCCATGGCAATAACGAGATCCTCTCCTTTTGAAGGAGGTTTCTCTGCTATAAGTCTAAGTTCCCTTCCAAGGGCATCAACCTCGACTATCCTTTCTCCAGGGATACCCCTTAATTGTTTATCGTAAAGCCTTTCGATTCCCCACTGTCCCACAAAGGCATCAGAAGGAAGACCCTTGAAATCAGGGTCATTATACTGTTTCTGATTGAGTTTGCCGAGATAACCAATTAGATGGGCGCCTGCTTCACCATAAAGATAATGTCTCGTTACATCCACATCTATAAAAAGTCCCGGGAAATCAGACCTTCTTGCCTCAATAAAGGCAATCTCCTTAAAGGATAAACCCTCCTTCAGCCTTACTGGTTCAAAGGTGCTTTTTTTGCTGTTGATCTTCTTGGATATGGAGTCTGCATCAACACCTATAACCTTTGATAGAGAAACATAATCTATAACACCATTTAAAGGGCTTATGGATACAGAATAAAATGGTGAATTCTTTACGAGGGGAATATTATTTCTGTCGTATATGATTCCCCGCGGTGCAGCAATTTTAACGATCCTTAACCTGTTTTCCTCAGATAGTTTTCTATACTCATCACCCTGTAAGACCTGAAGCTGCCACAGGCGCAGGACAAGTATAGAGAAAAGGGCTATAACTACATAACTCGCTATCAATATCCTGTCGTGAATCTTATTCCGCATTTTCAGGTCTCAGAAACATTCCTGCCAGAGAATTCAAAACCCCCTGAAAAAGGACTGTTGTTATTAATCTTGAGACAGGTATGAACTGGATATTAAAAATGGTCTTTGTGATGAAGATGGTGAGACCGTCAATAACAGTAAGAGAAAATAAGCCAATAATGCCGAGAAGGGGTGTCCATCTGAAGAGGCTTCCAGAGAGAAGGGATGAGGAAAAACCTATTAAGCCCTTTCCTAAGAGATGGGTGCCGAGGACATTTCCCGAAAGGCTGTCCTCTATCATTCCAATCAGAGAGCCTGTAATCATCCCCTTTCTTGCCCCACCCCTGAGCCCCATATAATAAGGTGCGATAACTGTAAGTGCTGGAGGTATACCCATGATTGATACCTTTGATTGAACCACAAAGGCAGATAATGCCAGAAATATAAAGATAAGGCCCTTCATCTCTTTAATATAATCACCTCATCAAGACCTGCCAGATCCTGAAAGGGTGTTACCTCTACAGCCTGGAAGAATCCCGATTCCCTCTTCGAGACTCTCGTAACATAACCTATTGGTACCCCTTCAGGGAAAAGGTCATCAAACCCTGAGGTTATAACTATATCCCCTTCTTTCACGGTATCCTCATGACCGATGTATTTGAGGATACATCTTCTATTGCCATTACCTGATAAGATAGCATCCTTTCTTGTCTCCTGAATCTTTATAGCTACAGAGAAACTGGTATCATCGAGGAGCAAGACCGTAGAATACCCATTTTGTACGCCCACTACCTTTCCCACAAGACCCAGAGGAGTAATAACAGCCATATCTTTTTTTATACCTTCGAGACTTCCTTTGTTTATTATTATAGTATCGCTGAAGGGATCGATGCTTCTTGCTATAACCCTGGCTGCAGTTACATATCTTTTTTCCTTTTCTTTCAGAGAGAGCATCTCTCTTAATCTCTGATTCTCAAGAAATATCTCCCTGTAATTCTGTCTCTCAAGAAGGAGTCTTTTTATCTCTGCCTCGAGTCGTCTGTTCTCTTTATCACGCAGAGATATCATCCTGAACGGTTCTTTGATAGCTTCCAAAATACCCGTTGTGATCTTATTCAGGGAATAAAAGGAGGTGGAAAGGAAATGAAAAGGGCCTAAATCCTTGCCTCTGTTGACCTGATAGGAGATGATAAAGAGGCAGACAAGAATAAATACAAAAAGGGGAAGGAATCGCTTAGCATACATCAGGTTATAGCGATCTTTTTAAGAAGCTCAATCTCTTCGAGCATCTTACCAACACCCCTTACAACGGCTGTTAAAGGGTCTTCGGGAACTATCACAGGAAGTCCTGTTTCCTCCTTTATGAGCAGGTCCAGTCCTCTTAGCAGTGCCCCTCCTCCAGCAAGGACTATCCCCCTGTCGACAATATCCGCAGCCAGTTCTGGTGGGGTGTTTTCAAGCGTTACCTTAACCGTATCAAGTATAATGCTTATTGGTTCATGAAGGGCTTCCCTTATCTCTGTCTCTGTTATTACTATAGTTTTGGGGATGCCTGATATAAGGTCTCTACCCTTTATTTCCAATGTCCTTGTAATAGATGAGTCAACGACACAGGCTGAACCAATCTCTATCTTTATCTGCTCCGCTGTTCTATCACCTATGAGAAGATTGTACTTTCTTTTAATGTAGGCAACGATGGCCTCATCCATCTTATCGCCGCCAACCCTTACCGCCTTGCTGTAAACGATGCCATCGAGGGATATGACGGCAATGTCTGTTGTCCCACCTCCTATGTCAACTATGAGGTTTCCCGAGGGTTCACCTACAGGAAGTCCAACACCTATTGCAGCAGCCATTGGCTCCTCAATCAGATATACCTCCCTTGCACCAGAGGCCTGTGCAGCATCCTTAACAGCACGCTGTTCAACCTGTGTAATGCCTGACGGAACGCCAATGATTATCCTCGGAGAAAGAAAACTCTTCCTGTTGTGAACCTTTTTTATGAAGTATTTCAGCATCTCCCCCGTGGCATCAAAGTCAGCTATGACACCATCCTTCATCGGCCTTATAGCTATTATATTGGCAGGGGTCTTGCCAAGCATCTTTTTTGCCTCTGCGCCAACGGCTATTGTCCTTTTGTCATCCCTCCTAACAACAACAACAGAGGGTTCATTGCATACAATACCCTTGCCCTTGACAAAGACGAGGGTATTTGCCGTTCCTAAATCTATTGCAAGGTCATTTGAAAACATCCCTGAAATCTTATCAAAAAGCATCATACCTCCTCATGTAGTTTAGACTGATTATCTTTACCCTCCAGACATATAACCGATGTTTTTGCAAGTTCATCGCCGAGCCTCATCCCTTCTTTACTACCCAGGAGTATCAGAAACTCAAAGGCAGCTATGAGAATCAGAAATATCCATCCTATTAAGGGTATCTTATAAAGCAATAATCCTATACCAAAAGGAGAATTCC
>JBKBUB010000123.1:0-4956 GCA_046290925.1 Thermodesulfovibrionales bacterium
ATCTTCTATAGAGAGGATCGTCTATGCTGTAATGAGCCATTTAAATGATCAATGGAGGATTAAACCCTTAGATGAATTTACACAGAAATCTTGACGCTACCTTTGGGTTTACTTTAGTTGAAGTCCTTGATGACTAGTTATATAATTTAATATAATGCAAGAAAGGAGGTGAGATGATGAGAATAGTAAAGATATTAGTGCTCGCCATGATCGTTCTCGGTTTGGTTTTCTCAGGTGTCTATGCTGCTGATGTAGCAAAGGGCAAGGCCCTGTTTAACGACCCAAAACTCGGTGGCGGTACATCAGGTAAATCCTGCAACTCCTGCCATCCTGATGGAAAGGGCCTAATGGGTGGAAAAACGGAGTATGTAACACCCGCCCCTGGTGGTAAGAAGAAGACACACAAGACCCTTGAAGAGGCAGTTAATTGGTGCATCGAGATGGCACTTAAGGGAAAGGCGATCGATCCTAAGGGTGAGGATATGGCCAACATAGTGGCTTACATCAATTCGCTTAAGGCTGAGCCTATGAAAAAGGAGATGCCAAAGAAGAAAAAGAAGGCCATCGAGGGTTGTTAATCTCATGAGGGGGAGTAAACTCCCCTTCATTTTATCTTCGGGGGTTCCATGTCAATCCTGTTGCTAAAGTCCCTTCTTTCAGTCCTGTTGCTTTTCCTTTCAGGGTTTGCAATGTTTACTATGTTTGAGGTCTTTGGAAGGGCTGAAAAGAGATTTAATATAGAGAATCTGAAGAGGCTTCATAAGGCGAACGGCGTTATATATCTGTCAGTCTTTGTATTTGTTTCTTATTTCTGCCTTAGGTTTATTATAATCTCTGGTTCTGAACTCACACCGAGAGCTACCTTCCATGCTGTATTCGCCCTCACAATACTTGTCCTTTTCGGACTCAAGGTAGTTTTTATTCATATATACAGGCAGTTTTATGGAGGCGTAAAGACAATAGGCATTCTGATTGCACTAATAACATTCGGGATGGTTGGGACATCAGGAGGCTACTACTTGCTGGTCAGTAAGTTCGGAACCGATAAGGCCTTCGATAAAAGGATGCAATATAAGATGGAGAAGCGATCACAGCCAGTAAATGCCGATACAAAAAAGATTACGATCAGGACAGACACCGAAAGCATAGCAAAAGGCAAAAAGATCTATGAATCAGAATGCACAACCTGCCATCTCCCTGATAGCACAGAATGGTATTTCGGACCCGGGCATAAAGGCATATTGAAAAACCCTATACTTCCTGTAAGTAAAAAACCCGCAACACCCGAGAATGTTGCAAATCAACTTAGAAATCCCTTTAAGGATATGCCCTCGTTTTCGTACCTCTCTGAGGAGGATATTCTGAATTTAATCGCCTATTTAAATACCCTTTAAGAGGAGGTTTAAGATGTCAGAAAATATTTACACAGAGCTTAGAAGACTTACCCCGAAGGTAACCGGTGGGCTTGTAAGGATGAGAGAAGAAACCTTTAAGGATGCAGTAGTGCCATCTAAGTATAAGGTTCTCGCAGCCCTTGCCATAGTGGTTGTCACAAAGTGCGAGCCCTGTGTCAAGGCATATACAAAGATGGCATATCAACTCGGTGTTACGCAGGAAGAGCTATTGGAGTTTCTTAATGTGGCAATGACAGAAGGTGGCTGCCCTGGTGAGCAATGGGCATTAAAGGCATATCAGGTCTATAAAGAGCTTAAAGAGGGCAAAGAGATAGAGGAAGAGGTATGCTGTAAACTTGAGGATATTAAATAACTATGCCAAGAGACATACCCGTAGGCAACGGAAGCCTGCTTATCACCTTTGATCAGGATTACTGTTTAAGGGATATTTATTATCCCCATGTTGGCAAAGAGAACCATACCGATGGCCATAAATTCAGGTTCGGCATACGGGTTGATGGTGCTTTTGAATGGATAAATGGAAAATGGAATCTCAAATTAGATTATCTTCCCGATACCCTCATTAGCCATGTCACTGCCTATAATAAAGACCTTGAGATAAGCCTTCACTGCAATGACCTCATAGACTACAGAGAGAATATTTATATAAAAAAGGTCATTCTGAAAAACCATTTAAAAAGAAATAGAGATGTGTGTCTATTTTTCCACCACGATTTCCATATCCTGGAAACACCTACAGGAGACACAGCCTATTATGACCCTGATGAAAGGGCAATTATTCATTATAAAGAAAACCGCTACTTTCTCATTAGCGGCATAAGAGACGGCAGGCATGGCATCGATCAGTATGCAACAGGGATTAAGGAATTTCATGGCCTTGAAGGTACATGGCGTGATGCAGAAGATGGAAGGCTTGAAGGCGCACCCATATCTCAGGGTTCAGTTGATTCAACTATATCTCTCTCTATCAGCCTTCAAGGGATGGGCGAACAAACCTTATACTATTGGATATGCGCTGGAAGAGACTTTGCAGAGGTAAGCCATTTGAACAGGATGATATCCGGACATGGTATAGATTACTTTATAAAAAGGACAGAGAATTACTGGAGGGCATGGATAAATAAGGAAGACCTTGACTTATCTCCACTCCCTGAAAATATAGTTTCTCTTTATAAGAGAAGCCTCTTAATATTGAGAACAAACATAGATTCAGGAGGCGCAATAATAGCAGGCAACGACTCCGATGTCCAGCACTTTGCAAGGGACACTTATAGCTATATGTGGCCAAGGGATGGTGCCCTTGTTGCCTATGCCCTCGACCTCGCTGGTTATCATGGGATAACAAGGAGATTCTTCGAGTTTTGTCTTAATATAATCAGAAAAGGTAAGGAATCTGTAGGCTATTTTCTTCATAAATATAATCCTGATGGCTCCCTCGGAAGTTCATGGCATCCGTGGATTAATAATGAAAATAAGCAACTCCCAATCCAGGAGGACGGGACAGGGTTAATATTATGGTCATTGTGGTACCACTTTGATAGATACAGGGATATAGAGTTTATATCAGGAGTCTATGACAAGCTCATAATTAGATGTGGAGATTTCCTTGCATCATACAGGGATTCTGACACAGGATTACCAATGCCGTCTTATGATCTCTGGGAAGAAAAATGGGGAATCCATACCTTTACAATCTCTGCAGTTTATGGAGGTCTGAAGGCAGCAGAGAATTTTAGCGTCTTTTTCGGAGACAAAAAAAGAGCGAGGATTTATAGAGATGCTGCAGATGAAGTAAAACAATCAATGGAAAGATATCTTTACAGTGATGATGAGAAGAGATTTCTAAAGACCATAATTCCTGAAAAGAATGGCTCTTTTAAGATAGATTTAACGGTAGATGCAAGTATCTGTGCTCCTTTTTATTTCGGTGTCTTTGAACCTGACGATGAAAGAGTAGTAAATACTATTAAGGCAATAAAAAAACATCTATGGGTCAAAACACCTGTAGGTGGTGTGGCGAGATACACGGGAGACAATTATCATAGGGTAACCGATGATATTGAGAATGTGCCTGGGAATCCATGGTTTATATGCACCCTCTGGCTTGCACAATGGTATATAGCGAAGGCCAAAAATAAAGAAGAACTTAAAGATGCACTACCCTTACTTGAATGGGTAGCATCGAGGGCCTTGCCATCAGGCGTTCTGGCTGAACAGGTTCATCCTTTTACCAATCAACCTCTATCCGTTTCACCTCTGACATGGAGCCATGCTGCCTTTGTTGCAACGGTCCTCGAGTATCTATATAAACTTGAAAAGGTTTATGTATGCCCTACTTGTGGAATGCCGTTACAGAGAATAAGGAGATAGGAGGTATTTGATGCCGGAAGTAGAAGATAATTATGAGAACGAGACAATATGTATCAAGTTCTGTGGAGTATGTCCTTCATATCCCGGAGTAAAGGGCGAGTTGTTGTTTTGCGCCAGGGGGAAGAGCAGCGTTCCAAAACAGAAATCTGGTTGCAATTGCGGTTTATGCGATGTCTGGAATAAATATGATCTGGCAGATTTCTATTACTGCATTAAAGGAGCGGAGGAATGAATGCAGGAGATACCGATTACAGCGAGGGTATTCTATGTGTGTGAATCCCTAAGGTGTTGGATTATTTAAGGATACCCTGTCCGAGGATTGAAAATACCAATAGAGAGAATGGAGGTTGAGCAGTCCTCGGGATATGTCTGAACATTCAGTATAATTTGAGAAATCCATGAAAAGATTACTTCTCAAGGGCTCCTTTATAGCCTATCTGCTCATAGGGCTCGAGATATTTATTATGATAAGTCACTTTGCAGCCTATTTCTATTCCCTTTACAGTCCTATCATAAACTTCCTTCATGCCTCTAAGTACACAAGCTGGCTGACCGAGTTCTTCCTTCCACATTTTGTATTCATCGATAATCCCATGATTAAGCTCATAGGGATGTTACAGCTTTTTACCTTTTTTTCAGGCCTTTTCCTATTTTTTTATGCTGCAATTCCACTCTATTATTCTAAATTTGCAAAAAGAGGTGTTGTAACAAAGGGAATCTATTGCCGCATAAGGCATCCGCAGTATTTGGGCCTCGGCATAGCAGGCCTTGGCCTTCTCCTTTACTGGCCGAGATTCATAATACTTCTGACATACGTGACGATGCTCTTTGTTTATTACCTTCTTGCAAGGAATGAGGAACAGAGAATGATAGACAAATATGGAAAGGGCTATAAAGATTATATGGATTCTGTTCCCATGTTTCTACCCAAAAATATAGGTGGAAAGCTCTTTAATCTTCTTCTTGGAGATTTAAAGCCGAAGATTCTAGCCATAGCCATACTTTATCTTTTCGTTGTTTTAACATCCACAGGTGCAGCACTGTCATTAAGGAAATATTCGATAGACATTATCAATATGAATATGAAAAGGATAGACAGTTTATTGGTAATTTCAGTTTTACCGATGAATATAAATAAACCCACCAGTTGCAAAAAATAAAGCTAAAAATT
>JBKBUB010000124.1:0-4909 GCA_046290925.1 Thermodesulfovibrionales bacterium
AAAGATGATGAGGGATGCAAAGATACTTCAGATATACGAGGGCACAAACCAGATACAGAGGAATGTAATCGGTCAGGCCCTTATAAAAGAGGCTGCAAGAGGTAAGTAAGATGAATATTGTGGTATGCATTAAGCAGGTGCCTGATACTGCAGAGGTCAGGATAAACCCTGAGACGAACACACTGATAAGAGAAGGTGTGCCAAGCATTATAAATCCTTACGATATGCACGCCCTTGAGGCCGGTCTCAGGATTAAAGAATCTGTGGGAGGTAAGGTCACTGTTATAACGATGGGACCTCCCCAGGCCGAGACAGCTCTCAGGGAGGCAATATCTATTGGTGCTGATGATGCGCTCTTGATTACTGACAGGGCCTTTGCCGGCTCCGACACCTTAGCTACATCCTACACACTTTCGAGGGCTATTGATAAATTGGGGGCTGATATAATCCTCTGTGGTAAGCAGGCCATCGATGGAGATACGGCCCAGGTGGGACCTGAGATAGCGGAGTTCCTGAACATCCCTCATGTATCCTATGTAAAGAAGATAGAAGAGATAAGGCCTGATTATATCAGGGTTCACAGGCTCATGGAAGAGGGCTATGACATAGTGGAATCCACCCTACCAGTGCTACTAACGGTTGTTAAAGAACTGAATGAACCGAGACTTCCATCCCTCAAGGGAAAGATGGCTGCTAAAAAGGCAGAAATCAGGAGATGGACCGCCTCTGATATAGAGGCAGACCCTGAAAGGCTCGGTTTAAAGGGTTCACCGACTTGGGTTAAAAATATCTTCGCTCCAGAAATAAAGAAGGATAGAAAGATATTTGAAGGAAGTATGGAGGAACAGGTTGATGCCCTTATTGAGGAACTCAGGAGGTTTGGATGCGTATAGTTGTTAAGACAGAGATTTGCACAGGTTGTGAGACCTGCATAGATTCATGCCCTTATACAGCTATTGTTATGAAAGAAGGAAAGGCCTTCATAACAGAATATTGCCAACTCTGCCGTGCCTGCCTCAACGTCTGCCCCGAAGGAGCCATTGTCGAGGTAGAGGAAGAATCGGATAGTCTAAAGCCTTCAGCCTCCGGACTCCAGCCCTCTGATTATAAAGGTGTCTGGGTCTTTGCAGAACAACGAAATGGGAAGGTGGCTGGTGTAGCCATAGAACTTCTCGGAATAGGCAGAAAACTTGCTGCTGAAAAATCAGTGGAACTGGCTGCTGTTCTCTTTGGTTCAACGGAAGCGGAGGCAATGGAATTGATCAGATGGGGTGCTGACAGGGTCTATCACTGTCAGGACCCCATCTTTGATAGGTTCAATGATGAGCCCTACTGCCAGCTTTTATCATTATTAATCACCGAACACAAGCCTGAGATTGTCTTAGCAGGAGCTACACCTATTGGTAGATCTTTCTTTCCCAGAGTTGCTGCCCGGTTAAAGGCAGGTCTCACTGCAGATTGCACATCTTTAGCCATAGATAAAGAGACAGGAAATCTTTTACAGATAAGGCCCGCCTTTGGTGGTAATATCATGGCAACCATAGTATGTCCAAATACACGACCTCAGATGGCAACAGTAAGACCGAGGGTTATGAAAAAAGGAGAGTACAGAAGGGACAGAAAGGGAGAGATTATTAAAATTGAGGCAAGGGGATTAAATTCGAGGACAAGGGTTGTTGATTCAATAAAGGAGGTTTCCGAGGTTTCAGTAAATCTTCAGGAGGCAGATGTCATAGTCTCTGGTGGCAGGGGACTGGGCGATCAAAAGGGATTTAAGCTCCTCGATGAGCTTGCAGAATTGCTCGGTGGCGCTGTAGGGGCATCAAGGGCTGCTGTTGATGAAGGGTGGATACCTTACAGCCATCAAGTGGGACAGACAGGGAAGACGGTCTGTCCAAAGATTTATATAGCCTGTGGAATTTCAGGGGCTGTTCAACATCTCGTTGGTATGCAATCATCTGATATAATCATAGCTATAAATAAAAATCCTGAAGCCCCGATTTTTAATGTTGCAAATTTCGGCATCGTTGGAGACCTATATGAAATCCTGCCTTTATTGATAAAGAAACTGAAAATAGCAAAGGGGCGGTCATGAAGGAACTATGTTTTGTATTTCCAGGCCAGGGCTCACAGCATGTTGGCATGGGCAGGGAGATGTATGAGAGATATGATGAGGCAAAACGGGTTTTTGAAATAGCTTCTGAGGTGCTGGGTTACGATGTAGCATCTCTTTGTTTTAATGGTCCCGAGGAAGAACTAAACAGGACCGTCAAGACCCAACCTTGTATACTAACCGTCAGTATTGCAATCTACAAGGTACTTATTGATAAGGGGTTAAAGCCCTCTGTTACAGCAGGGCACAGTTTAGGTGAGTATTCAGCCCTCGTTGCAGCAGGCGTATTAGATCTCGATAAGGCCTTGATACTAACAGAGAAAAGGGGGCAGTTTATGCAGGATGCGGTTCCTGAGGGAAAGGGTCTCATGGCCGCCATACTGGGTCTAAAAAGAAAAGAGGTTGATGAGATATGCCTTTCTGTGAGATCCGGTTATGTGGTTCCTGCCAATTATAATTGCCCAGGTCAAATCGTTATAGCAGGAGAGAAAAAGGCGGTTGAAGAGGCGATAAGCCTTGCTAAGGAGGCAGGGGCGAAGAGGGCTATACCTCTTCCCGTTAGCGTTCCTTCCCATTGCGCATTGATGGCAGGGGCCTCTGAGAGGCTTGCTGAATTGCTGAAGGGTATTGATTTTCACAGCCCCTCTGTGCCTTTAGTTAATAATGCCGATGCCCTTTTTCTCAACAATGTAGAAAGTATAAAATCTTCCCTTATAAGACAATTAAACAGTCCCCTTTTATGGGAAGATTCGATAAAGACGATAATAGATTCAGGTATAGAGACATTTATTGAGGTTGGACCTGGTAAGGTCCTTTCAGGCCTTATTAGGAGGATTGACCCAAAAGTCAGTGTCCTGAATGTAGAAGATAATGCAAGCCTCGAAAAAACCCTCTCATCTCTTTAGGCTACCAACTACCTCCACCACCGCCACCAAAGCCACCGCCTGAAAATCCGCCGCCTCCAGAGCCCCCGCTACCTGTGCCACTTCCACGGGGTGATGAAAAGGCAGCACTTCCGAGAGATGATGTAAAGGAACTGAGAGAACTCGAAAATCTACCTGGGCTGAAGGCCCTAACACCGCCTGTTGAAACATACCAGTCAGGTGGTTCCTGATACACATCCTCAAAGGCATCTGCCCAGTTATCGACCACATCAAGGGCAATCGCATAGGGAAGAAATTTAGAGAAAAGCTCCTTATCACCCATCCTGATTATCCTATCCTTTTCGGCCCTGTTAAGGAATTCCTTGAAGCCTTCTACCTCGAGATAAGCCCTTGACCCTGTAATGGTCTTTGCCGGCATATACCTCGAAAAACCTATCACTAAAAGCCCCGAGAGGATACCAGCGATTATTCCCTTGAATTCAGTGGAAGGGAATAGAAAGATAGTGAGAAAGGACAGAGCAAATATTATTGCTATACCCACAAAGATATAGAACTGTCTGACCTTTTCAGGGTTCCTCGGGAAAAATCCCTTATTGATCAACTCCCTATAAAGGGTATCCTTAAGGGTATCGATATTCAAATAGAATTTATTCTTCATTGTTGAGACGAGTATCCCTGGAGACCTGCCAGGGAATAGCTTTTCCATGAGGGTTTTTTCAAACAAATCGATATTTTCATCTGGCTCTTTTTGTTTTGAGAGATAGTAATCTGTACTGTCCAGTATAAGACCCTCCTTAACCGTCTCTTCGATCTTAATATATCCCTTAACAGCGAGGCCAACTATGGAGGATGTGATATCTCGTGGGTCCATCCTCTCGTCAATTAAACAGCCCACCTCAGCGGGTGATAGAGGTCTATTATTGAATCGGGGTGGTTCATATCTAACCATGACATGACCTTTAACAGGGTCTCTACCTCTCCTAAACCAAAGGTATGACATAGTGAATAAAGAGATAACAGGCAATACAAATACCCAGTTCTCCTCAAGTGCAACCCGCCAGAGAAATCTCTTCCAGGCTGGGGGAGGCATCGTAATACCCTTATCCCAACCAAAGGCTATAGTAAATCCTTCTCCAGGCCTGAGCGCTCTCTTTGTTATATACTCAGCGGTCGAACCTTCTTCAGCATGGCTACAGGCTGTCTCTCTCGAACCGTGAGAACCTGTATAACAGGCCGCCCATAACTGCCGGCTCCTTTTTCCTGTGGGGAGCATCACAATGGCTGATGCCTGTTTAATATCAGCCCTCCATTGATCACCCGTTACATTCCAGTAAAGTTCGTCATGGTCATTAAAATAAAGTAAGGCGTTCTTTACAGTGTAAGTAATGATATATTCCTGGTTTCCGGTCAGATATATATCAGGGTCTCCTATCCTGATATTGATTACATTACCCCTCCTCGATACCCTGAATCTCCATTTACGACCCGAGTCGTCAGTTACAGAAAGAACCTTAAGAGGCGTTCTTATAGTCCTCCCCATCTCATCAATATACTTGAAAGGAATCTCCCTGTAAATGCCATGCCGGGGTCTATGGAACTCTACAAAAATCTCTTCCTTCACTACAAAAGATGAATCCTCACGAACAATTATGTCGCTATGGAACCTTGTTATTGTAAAGTCCTGAGCAAAGGCAAGAGAATAAGGGAACAAAATAAGTATGATCAGGAGACTATAGGCTTCAGGCTTGAGGCGACAGATAATTTCTCTATTGCATTCCGACTTTCGCTTTAGACCCTTCGAATTAAACACCAAGAATAATCCTTACAAGAATATCCTTTAGCATTGTTTATTATACCAGAAAATTGGCCTGTGAGATTTCGTTTGTTAGAATCTTTCTTAACCCAAACGTTG
>JBKBUB010000125.1:0-4895 GCA_046290925.1 Thermodesulfovibrionales bacterium
ATTAAGCAATCACATTTAATATCAAATCGCATTATAAAAGTTTTTGAGGCATGCCAGCCTCCAAATTTATGCAACTGGTGGGTATATTTTAATATACCTTAATGTCGCTTAAATTTGGAGCTGGCGTGCCTCAAATGGATGGGTGAATGGGCTTAAGGCTAGCGATAGTGCGATAGTGCGAAGTCGCACCTCGCTCGGTCGCACGTTGCAGTCGGTCGCACGGTCGCACTAAATAACAGGCTAATTTTTGCAACGTTTGGGTATACTAAAGGAATATACAAGAATCCACCATGACCATAGAGAATATCAGGATAGGCATCCTCCTTCTTTATATCCTTAAAGAGGCCTTTAAATACCTTGTTCAGGGCCTGAACCTAAAACATATGAGATGGATGGGGACAAAAATACCCCCTGAATTTGAAGGAAGGGTCGACAGGGAAACACTGAAGAGGATGCAGGACTATGAGGCTGACAAGACCTATTTCAATATATATTCTTCCCTTTTCGGGAATATAGTCACAATTGCCTTCATCTTCGGAGGCCTTTTAAACACTTATAACACCTGGATAACTTCCTTGAATCTGTCATTTTTGATCTCGGGCTGGCTCTTCTTTGTTATCTTAATCTTTGCGACTACATCCCTCGAGGTCCCCTTCAATCTCTATTACACCTTCAGGATAGAGAATAGATATGGCTTTAACACCACAACCTTCGGACTCTGGGTTTCAGATTTCCTGAAATCACTCATTATTTCTCTCATCCTATCATCCATCGTCATAGTAGCAGGATTGTATCTTCTTCGGTTAAGCCCCAATTACTGGTGGCTTATGGTATGGGGCTTCCTCCTCTTCTTTGGCCTCTTCATCATGTACATATCACCCTATGTCATAGAACCGCTCTTCAATAAGTTCACTCCTATCGAGGACGAATCGCTCAAAGAAAAGATCTCTGATCTATCTGAAAGGGCTGGTATACACGTAGGAAGAATACTCAGGGTAGATGCCTCAAAGAGAAGCAGACATACAAATGCCTATTTTACAGGGATCGGGAAGACAAAAAGGATCGTCCTCTATGATACCCTCCTTAACAGCATGAGTCATGAAGAAATCATAGCGGTCCTGGCTCATGAGATAGGACACTGGAAGAGAAAACATCTGCTTAAGACCCTCTTTGCCTTCGAGGCACTATCATTAATAGCTATCTATGTCTCTTTCAGGCTCATCGAAGGCGACTTCATTCTAAGGTTATTTCATATAAATGCAGATACAGTTTTTGTAAAATTTACTGTGCTCGCCTTCGTCGGAGGGATTCTATCACTGCCGATGCAGGCGATATTCAACCACTTCAGCAGAAAATATGAAAGGGAGGCTGATAGGGTCTCTTATGAACTAACAAAGGATCCTCAAAATATGATAAGCGCCTTCGTAAAACTCTCAGAGGAAAATCTCTCGAATCTTTATCCGCATCCGCTTTATGTCCTTCTCTATTATTCCCATCCTCCTGTAACGGAGAGGATAAGGCATATGGGGAACCTGGGCATAACTAATACTGGCACATGATACAGGATACACGATAATTATCTTAAATCCTGTTTCTTGAATTATCCCAAACGTTGCAAAAACTATCCTATTATTTGGTTCATAGTTCATAGCTCATAGTTCATCGTTCATAGCTAAAAGCCAAGAGCTATGAACTAATTGCCATTCACCTATTCAAAAGTGTATGTGTATGTGACAATCCACACTTACACTTACACACACTTATCTTTGAGCATGCCAGCCTCTAAATTTATGCAATGCAACTGGTGAACAAAATCTTATCAGATAGGTGAGCAGGTGAATTGGTGAATTTGAAAACATGGAGGGTAAATTGAAACAGACACTAATAAGGTCTTCAAAGTTCAATGCTCTGGGTTCATCCTGCCATAGGCGGGATAAGGTTCAAGACCCAGCGTTCAGGGTTCGATGGGTTAACTCGGGTTTCACCCTTCTCGAGGTTCTTGTTGTTTTATTCATCCTCAGTATCCTTGTTGCAATTGTTGCACCAAAGATAATCGGCAGGACCGATGATGCCAGGATAGCCGAAGCAAAACTTCAGATAAGAAATTTTGAGACGGCCCTGAAACTCTTCAAGATGGACAATGGCTTTTATCCTGACACACAGCAGGGTCTTGATGCTCTCATAGAAAAGCCCTCTACAGGAAGGATACCTCAGAGATACAGAGAAGGCGGTTACCTTGAGCAGAAAAAGATACCTTTAGACCCCTGGGGAAATCCCTATATATATGTGTCCCCAGGACTTCACGGCGATTTCGATATAATCAGTTACGGTGCTGATGGTAAAGAGGGTGGAGAGGGAAAGGATGCGGATATTACGAACTGGAATATACAATAGGGCAACAAGGGGCTTTACCCTCCTTGAACTGCTTGTGGTGATATTTGTTGTTTCTTTATTTCTTGCTATTTCTGCCCCTTCTTTTACAGGTCTTGAATCGAATGAAATAAGGTCTGAGGCAAAGAAGATAGCCTCTATCCTTCGATACTTAAATGATTCGGCCATGGCTAAAAAAGAGGAGCGGTATCTAATTGTGAACCTTCAAGATAATTCAGTTACTTACAGCGCTGAGGACGGAGAAAAGAGAGAAAGGCTCGAATATCTGAGGGCTATATACCTCGGGACAAGGGGTGAGATAAACAGTGGCGAGGTGAAGGTCATCTTTACCCCCCTCGGTGCTGGAGAGTTTATGAGGTTCTATCTGGGGATGGGGTTGGGGTTGGGGACAATAACAGATAAAACTGGAGACTCCCAAACCTTTGTCGTTGAATTGAACCCTTTGAGTGGAAGGGTAAAGATAGGTGAAAGAGTTAATGGCTGAAGAGAAGGGTTTTACACTCCTTGAGGTTATGATAAGCCTGGCTATTACAGCAGGCCTCCTCGTTACGATCCTCTATACACTGAATCATCATCTTGGTATTGCCGGAAGACAGGAGATAATAACCACTGCAACAAGTCTTGCAAAGATGAAGATCAGGGAGATGGAGATGAATCCTGCAAAGACAAAGGGTTTTTTTGAAGAGCCCTTTTCGAGCTATTATTATATAACAGAGACTAAAGAGTCATCCTTTCCATCAATGATCGAGATAGCTGTCACTGTTGGATCCGGTAAGGATAGTGTGAGGCTTGCTGAACTAATTTACTCAAATGTTAAGCGGTAGGTTAGTAGAGCGATCTTGCCATTGGCGAGATCGCTCCCAGAAAGGTTTTACCCTCTTAGAGGTTCTCATATCAATCGCGATAATATTGATTATACTGACCGCTCTTTATAGCAGCTTTTTTATGAGCAAAAAGGCGGTTGACAGCCTTGATGATAACCTTCTAAGGCTTCAAGAAATGAGGATGACTCTCGATGTGATGAGGAGGGAGATTGAGTCCGTTTTATTCGACAGGGATAAGCCTTATACTATCTTCAGGATAGAGGGCAGGGACATCTATGGCAGGGATGCCTCTTCTATTATGTTTACCTGTTTTTCTCACCTTGCTCCAGGCCCTTTAACGGTCTCATATTTTACCGAGGGCAAAGAAAATAACCCCCTGGTTCTTAGAAAGAAATCAAGATTAAAGATTCAAGATTCAATTTCAGAGAAACAGGATAGGTCAGTGGAGATGCTGGAAGACATCGAATCCTTTACAGTAGAGGCAAGATATGGGGGTGAGTGGGTGAAGGCATGGGACAGTAACCTCTCACACGATGTCCCTGAGGAGGTCAGGGTCACTATAGTAATTAATGTTAAAGGTAGAAGATATGCCCTTTCTGATGTGGCAAGGATCAGGACAGGAAGGATGCTATGAAAGGAGAAAGGGGTTTTATCCTTGTGCTTGTTCTTGTGATACTCTCTATTATAACAGCGCTGACTGTTGAATTCTCCTATGGTCTCTTTGCAACTACTTCAAACCTGAAGAACTGGACCGAGTCCCAAAGACTCTCCCTTATTGCCTCTTCGGGTATCAGATTAGCCTCTACTGCCATTAAAGAGCAGGCAAGGATTTACAGATATACCTATCCGGAGAAGGCAGAGATGGTGATAGAAAGGATCGTTGACAACTTTGCTGGAAAGGTCTCTTTGCAGGTTGAGGATGAAGGGGGAAAGATCAACCTGAATTCCCTAATCATGAGAAACAAAAGGCTTAATAGCGATGTATACAATTCCTTGAAAAGGCTTCTCACTGTCTTAAAACTCGACCAGGATATAGCGGACAGAATCGTTGATTGGATCGATGTTGATAGCGAACCACGGATCAGGGATTCAGAGGAAGATGTAAAGAATAGTTACTTTGATAGCATCGATGAACTCCTCCTCATCAGGGGTATTGATAGAGAGACTTATGATAAGCTTATACCCCATGTGACTGTCTACGGGATTATTGACAGGATGAACATAAATATAAATACAGCCTCGATACCTGTTATAATGTCTTTAAGTGATGATATGACAGATGAGATGGCTGCCTCTATTGTCAGGCAGAGGAGATTTAAACCCTTTGAAGGCACTGATGACCCTGATTTGACCACAATCCTTGGGCCTTTGAAGACCAAGTTAATGGGAAGGATAGATGTGAAATCAAGTTTCTTTCGTGTTACATCTATGGCTGAGGAGGAAGGTATAAAGAGGGTTATAGATTCTGTGCTCGAGATAAGAGGAGATGTTATTGTCAGATACTGGAAGGAATATTAAAAAAAGATTAAGGTCTAAGGCTTTAATTAGGCTTAAGGCCGAGGGCAGTAGGAAGGGTGATGATTCTCTTCATTCATTCGGCATTTATACCTTTGATGCTAAATCAGGTAATTTTATATATTCCGAGGAGATAACACTTTTATCTGATCTGAGGCAAAGGAT
>JBKBUB010000126.1:0-250 GCA_046290925.1 Thermodesulfovibrionales bacterium
GAAATACTATTTTATCTTTTTTGAAAAAAAAAAGAAATACGATAATAATCTCAAGGTTCGACCAGGTGTGACTCTTGCCCATTTCAATCGATAAAGGTTAATATATAAAATGATTAAAGGGACAACTATTCTCTGTGTCAGACGTAATGGTAAGGTGGCCATAGCCGGTGATGGACAGGTCACTATGGGCAATACCGTCCTCAAGCACAATGCTAAGAAGATCCGTAGGATGTTCAATGACAAGATCATA
>JBKBUB010000126.1:260-4884 GCA_046290925.1 Thermodesulfovibrionales bacterium
CAGGTGCTACCGCTGATGCGTTTACACTCTTCGAGAAGTTTGAGGGAAAGATCGAGATGTACAGAGGCAATATAACGAGGGCAGCTGTTGAGCTTGCTAAGGACTGGAGGACAGACAAGGTTCTGAGGAGGTTAGAGGCCCTTCTGATAATTGCTGATGCTGAACACACCTTTATAATCTCAGGCAATGGTGACGTGATTGAGCCAGAGACAGGCATCGCAGCAATAGGTTCAGGTGGCCCCTATGCCCAGGCCGCTGCACAAGCGCTATATGAGAATACAGAACTTTCAGCCAGAGAGATTGTTGAAAAGGCGATGGAGATTGCATCATCCATATGCATTTATACAAATAAAAACATAACAATAGAGGAGTTGAATGGATAATCTTACACCGAGAAAGATAGTTGAGGAACTGGACAAATACATCATAGGGCAGCATAAGGCAAAAAAGGCTGTTGCTATTGCCTTAAGAAACCGCTGGAGAAGACAGAGGCTCTCTCCTGAGATAAGGGATGAGGTACTCCCAAAGAATATTATAATGATAGGACCAACAGGCGTTGGTAAGACAGAGATAGCGAGAAGGCTTGCAAAACTTGCCAATGCCCCCTTTCTGAAGGTAGAGGCCTCGAAGTTTACTGAGGTTGGATATGTTGGCCGTGATGTGGAATCGATGATAAGGGACCTCGTTGAGATCTCTGTAAATATTGTGAAGACTGAGCACATGGAAAAGGTTCAGGAAAAGGCAAAGACCCTTGCCGAGGACAGGCTGATCGATTATCTGCTTCCGCAGCCGAGAGCAAGGGGAGTTGAGGCAGAAGAGGAAAAGGAGAGATACAGGCAGACGAGGGAGAGATTAAGGCAGCAGCTTCATGAGGGAAAGCTCGATTCAAGGTATGTTGATATCGAGGTGAAGGAAAAGACGATGCCCTTCGGCATAATATCGAACATAGGTCTTGAGGAACTCGAGATAAACCTTAAGGAGATGCTCGGCAATTTCCTCCCTGAAAGACCGAAGAGAAAGAAGGTCAAGGTTCCAGAGGCACTGAGCATGCTCATTCAGGAAGAGGCAAATAAGCTGATTGATATGGACAAGGTTACAAAGGAAGCGATAGAAAGGGCTGAACAGACAGGCATTGTCTTTATAGATGAGATAGATAAGATAGCAAGCAGGGGTTCAGCCTATGGCCCTGATGTATCAAGGGAGGGCGTGCAGAGAGACCTCCTTCCAATAGTCGAAGGTTGCACGGTTACAACAAAGTATGGACCTGTGCGGACCGATCATATCCTATTCATTGCAGCAGGTGCCTTTCACATGACTAAACCCTCTGACCTTATACCTGAATTACAGGGAAGATTCCCGATAAGGGTTGAACTTGACCCACTTGGCAAAGAGGAGTTTGTCAGGATTCTTAGAGAACCACATAATGCCCTTACAAAACAGTATTCCGCCCTTCTTTCTACTGAGGATGTCGATGTGGAATTTACAGAGGATGCTGTAGAAGAGATAGCAACTATCGCAGCAGAGGTGAATGAGAAGACAGAAAATATAGGAGCAAGGAGGCTTCATACTGTACTTGAGAAACTCCTTGAGGACATCTCCTTTGAAGCCCCTGAGAGGAAGAACGGAAGACTCGTTATTGACAGGGAATATGTCAGAACAAAGCTCTCCGAGATAGCGAGGGATGAGGACCTGAGCAGATATATACTTTAAGGGTGAAAGGGTTCCTATTGCATTTAATCTTTGGCATTCTCCTTTCTTGTGCCACGACAGGATATAAAACTGAAGGTTCCGGATTTGCTGTTGCATCATGGTATGGGTATGATTTCCATGGTAGGCCAACCGCATCCGGTGAGAGATTCGACATGTATAGATTTACATGCGCACACAGGGAATTCCCCTTCGGCACCCTTCTAAGGGTCATTAACACATCTAATGGCAGGTATGTTAAGTGTATTGTCAATGATAGGGGTCCTTTTGTCTCGGGAAGGGATATTGACCTCTCCTATGCAGCAGCCAGAGAGATCGGCCTGATCGGCCCAGGTACAGTCCCTGTGAGGATCGAATATTTGGGGAGAGATACCAGTTACATAAGAGAGGTTCGATACCTTACCTCTGAAGGGCCCTTCACGATTCAGGTTGGCTCCTTCAGAGAGTTAGAAAATGCCTTGAGATTAAAAAAGGCCCTCGAACTGAGGTACCGTGATGTTTATATAATCAATGCCGAAATAGATGATGCAATTTATTATAGGGTAAGGATAGGTAAGTTTATTAAGAGGGATGAGGCCCATGGTCTGGCGAGGGCAATGGCTCAGGAAGGCTATAGCCCTATCATCATGAAGTATGAGGATAGAGGTAAAAGGGCACAGGCATAGATCATGAATCATAATATCCTGATACGTTCTGTCAACTGGATTGGTGATGCTATAATGACATTGCCTTCAATAAGGCTTTTGAAAAAAGTTTTCAGGGATTCTCATATAAGCCTTCTCGTTAGACCTTCAGTAAAGGCAGTCTTTGAAGGAAATCCTGATATTGATGAATTCATCCTTTATGAAGACTATTATAAAGGTCTTGTAGGAAGATTAAGGCTTGCCTCTGAACTCAGAAAAAAGAAATTTACCATGGCCTTTCTCTTTCAAAATGCCTTTGACGCAGCACTTATAACCTTTCTTGGAGGGATTAAGGAAAGGATAGGGTATAGCAGGGATGGAAGAGGTTTTCTTCTAACAAAAGGGGTCCCTTTTGATAACGATGACAGGAGGATTCATCACATCGATTATTATCTGAATCTCATCCGTTATGTCACAGGCAATAAAGCTCTCGATTACTCTAATCCTTATATATATCTAACACTCGAGGAGAGGATTACGATCAGGAAGAGACTCGAAGGACTCAGGAGGCCTGTTCTCGGAATAAATCCAGGCGCCACTTATGGTGCTGCAAAGAGGTGGTTACCTGAGAGGTTTGCTGAAGTGGCCGGTTGGTTTATTAAGGATACAGGCGGAACCGTAATAATTACAGGTAATGTTAGCGAAAGACCCATTGCAGATGAGATTATTAAGAAAATCAACCCTGACCTCAGGTCATCAGGTACTGTGCATAACCTTGCAGGGAATACGACTCTAAGGGAGTTGATCGTCCTTATCTCTGAGTGTGACCTTTATCTTTCTAATGACTCAGGACCCATGCATATTGCCTATGCCGTAGGAACGCCCCTTGTTGCACTTTTTGGCTCCACAGACCCGAAACTGACAGGGCCGAGAGGGGAGGGTGCTGTTGTCCTGAGAGTCGATGTTGAATGCAATCCCTGTTTCAAAAGGGACTGTGACAGGGATATGATGTGTATGCATGGCATATATTCGGATGATGTATACCTTGCACTGAAGGATTTTGCTCCCTTAAAAAGGGCTGTGTTTTTTGACAGAGATGGTACTCTTTGTGAGGATGCTGATTATTTGAGAAGGTGGGAAGATTTTAAAGTATTTGATGATATTAGTAGTCTTAAGACATTAAAAAATAAAGATTTTACTCTTATTGGCCTCACCAATCAATCAGGGATTGCAAGGGGGTTAGTTGATGAGGAATTTGTAAAAAGGGTTAATGGATTGTTTATTGATAGATATGGTTTCGATGACTTCTACTATTGTCCCCATCATCCATATGAGCATTGTTCTTGCCGAAAGCCTGAATTAGGAATGGTTCATATGGCGAGGGTAAGGCATAATATTGACCTCAAAAATTCCTATGTTGTTGGTGACAAGGATGACGATATGCGACTTGCAACTGCTGCCGGTGCAAAGGGAATACTTGTAAGGACAGGAAAAGGGCAATCTTCTTCCTATGCCTTCAGGATTGTGAATAACCTGAGGGAGGCAGTGAATTTTATAATTGAAGACAGTAAATCAGGAGCAGCCCTGTGAATTTCTCGTGCCCTCCTAATTCTCCTGCGATGCCTGCTGACAGGTTCTTGAAGATACTCATAATAAAACCGAGTTCCCTTGGTGATATAATCCATAGCCTGCCTCTTCTAAACAGGTTAAGAAAGTCCTTTGGCAACTCCTCTATTCATTGGGTAATTGATAAATCCTTCAGGGAGATCCTTGAAGGACATCCCATGATAGACAGGTTGTGGGTTATAAATAAGGATGAGTGGAAAAGTATTAATAAATTTGGAGTTACATTAAAGAACTTAAAGAAACTTTTTAAGGATTTGAGGGCTGAAATGTATGACCTTGTAATAGACCTTCAAGGGCTTTTTAGGAGTGGCATTATTGCTAAGGCAACAGGTTCAGGTTTTAGGGTAGGCTTCGATGAGGCAAGAGAAGGAGCGACATTATTTTATACTCATACTGTAAAGGCTGGCAGTGAGCTCCACGCCGTTGAGAGATACCTCATGATAGCTGATTTTCTTGGACTCACAAATAGCGAGGTATCCTTTCCCTTTCCACCTTTGCCCGAGGTGGAGATAGAAGGTGTTGGTGATTTTCTGAAAAGGGACTATGCCGTAATAGCACCTGGTGCAAGGTGGCTTACAAAGAGATGGCTACCTGAGAGATTTGGTAAGGTGGCTTCGATGTTACCGTTGAAGGCGATCGTTATTGGAAGTAGATCTGACATATCTATT
>JBKBUB010000127.1:0-4799 GCA_046290925.1 Thermodesulfovibrionales bacterium
GGTTATGAATAAGTCTAAGAGTTCTTACGGAGAGGCTGATCTTGAAATAATAAAGTATCTTGCTGATCAGGCAGCAATATCTATTGAACGATCTGGCTTTTATGAGGATCAGAAAAACTTTGAGATTCATATCACGGATATTCTTCTCGATACAATCGACAGGTTTCTTCCCGAGAAACAGGGGCACTCGAGGCGAGTTGCAAAATATGCAAACATGATAGCAAAGGCCCTCGAACTTCCTGATGAAAGAAAGAGGAGGCTTTATATAGCGAGCCTGTTACATGACATAGGATTTCTAAGGATACCATCCGAAAGGTCCTTTGATAGGGAATATTTCACCCTTCATCCTGTAATAGGTTACGAGATGTTGAAGCCGATAAGCTTTTACATTGATATATCAACCTATGTCCTTTATCACCACGAAAGATACGATGGCGGCGGCTATCCTGAAAACAGGAAGGCTGAAGAGATACCTCTTGAATCGAGAATAATAGCTATAGCAGAGGCATTTGATTCCATGGTTAGCAAGATTACTTACAAATCTCGTAAAAACATGGACGAGGCCATCGATGAATTGATAACAAACAGGGGAAAGCAGTTTGATCCTGAGCTTGTTGATCTGTTTGTCAAAAATATCAGGGAACCCATCGATTAATCGAAAATATTCATAAACTGTATCATTAATTGAAGATGTATAAAAGCTTATTTAAAAATATAAAGGAAAGACTCTTAACAGGAATTAGGGAGATGCCTTTTTCTCCCACCTTAGGGAAGGCACTTGGAAGGGGTGCGGCAGGAGACAAGACCTATCCTGTTGACAGGTTAGCAGAGGATATAATAATCTCTGAACTCGAGTTATCAGGAGAATCTTTTTCAATCATATCAGAGGAGTACGGGGTTATGGAGATTAAGGGAGGCGGGAGAAAGGTTCTCATAGACCCAATCGATGGCAGTAAAAATGCAATATCAGGGATACCTTTTTTCTGTTCATCAATCGCTATAGCTAATGGTGATAATATCGGAAGCATTGAAACCGCCTTTGTCTTAAACCTCATAAATGGCGACGAATTCTTTGCAGAAAAGGGGAAGGGAGCTTTTCTAAATAATAAAAGGATAAAGACTCAGGAAAATGACGAGTTCTATTTAATAGCCTATGAGGCACAATCACCTGGAAAGGACATAGCGAGTATATTACCTCTTTTATCAAAGGCTTATAAGACAAGGTGTCTCGGAGCTACCGCCCTTGACCTTGCCTATCTTGCAAGGGGAGCGATCAGTGTATTTGTAAATCCATCCCTTTCGAGAAGCTTTGACTTTGCAGGAGGTTATCTCCTCGTGAAAGAGGCAGGAGGGATATTCACTGATATAAAAGGCAATCCTGTTGAAGAGATAGAAATAGGATTGAAGAAAAGCTCCCCTCTTTTGGCCTCTGGCAATATCAAGCTTCATAAGAGATCGCTAAGACTATTGACGGAGTTTAAGTGATGGATATCAAAAAGATTCCACTGTGGAGCAATGATATAAAGTATGTCCTGCTCGATATGGATGGAACATTACTGGATAAATATTTCGATGATTATTTCTGGGAGCATCTCGTACCCGAAAAATATGCAGAGAAATATGACATGACCTTTGGAAAGGCAAAGGACATTCTTATGAAAAAATACAAGCACCACGAAGGGACCCTGAACTGGACAGATATTGACTTCTGGTCAAGGGAATTAGACCTTGATATACCTGCCCTGAAGGAACAGATAAAGCATCTAATTGAGGTACATCCTCATGTGGAAGAGTTCCTGAAGGAGCTAAAGAGGCGCAGGAAAAAGGTCTTCCTCGTGACAAATGCCCACTTTAAGGTCCTTGACCTGAAGATGAAGAAGACCGATATCGGAAAATACTTTGATGCCTGTATCACATCCTTTGACATGACCTATCCGAAGGAGGATCTGCGTTTCTGGAAAAGGGCCGAAAAAAAACTTCAATTCGAAAAAGAAAAGACCCTCTTCATCGATGACACAGAAGAGATTTTGAGAACAGCAAGGGATTTCGGGATTAGGTATATAATCTATAAGGCAAAGGCTAACTCAAAGGAACATCCAAAGAGGTCAGAGGAATTCCCAACACTTTATGACTTTAAGGAATTATTTTCAGAGGGTAAAGATCGGCAAGAGTGAATTACAACGATGCCATCTCATATCTCTATGGACTGCAGAAATTTGGTATCAAGCTCGGGGTTGATAACACCACAAGACTCCTCTCCATTCTTGGAGAGCCTCATAATGAATTCAGAACAATCCATGTAGCAGGCACCAATGGCAAGGGTTCTACCTCAGCCATGATAGCCTCGATGCTTCAGGCACATGGCTACAGGGTTGGTCTTTTCACATCGCCCCACCTTGTGAGTTTCACAGAGAGGATACGTATAAATAATAGAGAGATAAAAGAAAGCGAGGTAATTAATCTTACCTCAGAGATAAAAGCACTGATTGAGATACTTGGAACAGACATTAGTCCCACTTTCTTTGAATTTGTTACTGTCATGGCCTTTCTATACTTTTCAAGAAAGAATGTTGATTGGGCGGTAATAGAGACAGGCATGGGTGGAAGGCTCGATTCGACGAATGTCATAACACCAGCTGCCACGGTCATAACAAAGATAGGTCTTGACCATAGAGAATTCCTCGGCAGTACCCTCAGGGCCATAGCCATTGAGAAGGCAGGGATAATAAAAGAGGGTATCCCTGTTATAACATCATCACAGGAGAAAGATGCCCTCGAGGTTATTGTAAGCAGGGCTGCTGAGATGGACTCTGATATACATATCTACGGCAGAAACTTTAGATCCTTTCTCAAGAAGATGGATATGGAGGGAATAGAATTCGATTATTATGGAAAGGAATCTTTTAAAAACCTCTACACACCTCTAACAGGGAATCACCAACTCGAAAACGCCTCTGTGTCCATTAGGACAGTAGAGACTGTCCTCGGCATAGATATAAATGTGTCATCAATAAAAAGAGGGCTTTCAAACGTAAGATGGCCAGGAAGGCTTGAGCTCATAAAAAGGCAAACCGAACCCTTTGATATTCTTTTAGATGGCGCCCATAATCCACCTGCCTCAGAGGCTTTAAGGGATGCCCTGTCTATGTGTTACAAAGAGAGATATGACAGGATTATCTTGATCCTTGGAATTATGGCTGATAAGGAGATAAAAGGGATAATGGCGCCTATTCTTCCTCTTTCTTCTTATACAATCTTTACAGCACCTGACTATAATAGGGCAGCCTCTCCTGAAATGCTCCTCTATATAGCCTTGAAGGATGGCTATGCTGGAGAATCCTGCCCCACGATAAAGGAATCTATAACAAAGGCAATATCTCTGGCCAGTACACACCCAGGCCGTACACTCATTGTAATTACAGGCTCTTTTTATACAATAGGAGAGGCCTTAGAGCACCTCGGCAGAAAAGGCATACTTACAAGATTGAGGGAATCAAGGTGATAAAAACCATACAACCTTCCTTTTTCACCTTGCATCTCAAACCCTACCCCTTGTTTTTTTTATTTACCTTCATTGTTATACTGCTATCTTCCGCAGAGATTACCACTGCTGATATGATTGTGGAATCTGACATTCTCGAATATGATGCAAATACAACCACATATAAGGCAACAGGAAAGGTAAAGATTATAAAAGACGCTGCCACGATAAACGCCGATGTAGTCACTTATAATGAAAAAACGGCTGATGTTTCTGCTGATGGTAATGTCCTCTATATCGACCCTGATGTGAGGATCAGGGCATCAAGGGCTTTTTTAAATGTCGAAAGGAATACAGGCAGGTTAATTGAGGCTGAGATATTCTATAAAAAAGACAACTACCATATCAAGGGTGCAGAGATGGAAAAAACCTCTGAAAAGGAGTATTTCTTAAAAGGTGCAACCTTCACGACCTGTGATGCCCCTTTGCCTGCCTGGTGTTTTAAAGGAAGGGATGTACATATCATCCTGGAGGAGACCCTCAAGGCCAGAGATGTGACATTCCATATAAAAAATCTCCCTGTGCTTTACTCTCCCTATCTCACAGCACCCCTAAAGGAGAGAAAGACAGGCCTTCTATTGCCTTCCATAGGTTTTGTGGAATCAAAGGGACTGCATTATGAACAACCCTTTTACTGGGCAATATCAGAAAACAGGGATGCCACCCTCACACTGGACATTTATGGCAGGAGGGCGATTGGTGAGGGTCTTGAATACAGGCACATAGAACAGAGTGGATTAAAGGGTAATTACTGGATCTATCACTTAAGAGACGATAAATTTAATAGCGATTTTTGGGACATAAAGGCCCTCTTTGACAAAAGGGATGGTGAGATCACAGCCTTTCTGAATCTCAATTATATCAACTCCCTTCTCTATTACAGAGAATATAACCCCTATGTAAACTCAAGAAAGGCCTTCCTCGACCCTGCCTCCTATCTCAATGCTACAACAGGGAGATTCTATGAATCAACAGCAGAGGTCAAATACAGGATTGGATATTCATCCTTATCACTTCAATCACGCTACCTAATCGACCTCAAGGAGGGAGTCGACCAATCAACAATACCACAGAGGCTTCCCGAGATTAGTTATTTCAGGCATCCTGAAAGAATAGGCCCCATAACATTTACGATTAGCTCATCAGCTACTAATTTCTGGAGAGAGGAAGGTGCAAGGGGACAGAGGATAGATCTCTATCCTAAATTCCTTTTTTCATCAGGGGATAAGGTCATTATCACACATTCCCTCGGATTAAG
>JBKBUB010000128.1:0-4747 GCA_046290925.1 Thermodesulfovibrionales bacterium
GAGGCGAAATAAACTCGCCTGCGAGAAAGGCAAGAAGGGTCATGATAATACCTGTATAGACAAAGATAGAGAGTATCTTTTTGAGGCTTCCACCTGATGACCTGATCGCTACGGTCTCCCTTCTCCTGCCTGCATTACCCATGACGAAAAGGCTGCTCAGAAGGATACAGACAGGCATAGAGTAAAGAAAGTAATTAGGGATATTTAGAAGGCAGTAATAAATAAGGTTTCCGATGGACGGCCCATGAGGCATGAAGTCATCTATCCTGTTTATAAGTTCAATAAGGCTTGCAACAACACTAAGGCCCATGCTGAGGATGCCAAAGAGCCTCAGAAACTCTTTTATATAATATCTTTGAATTAATCTCATTTCTCCCTCATAAAGGCAATTAAAGAAACCGCACCGAATACAATGACTGGCAGCCAGGCACCAACAACATGACTTACAACCCCTGAACGGGCCATGTTTTCTCCGTAGAGCATTATGATATAAAAGACTGTAAAGAGGACAATACCTATGGTAAGGCCCCCAAGCCTTCCTGACTTACCAGACAGAAGAGATAAAGGAGGGCCGAGGAACATCAGGATCAGGCATAATGAGGGAAGGGTCAGTCTCCTGTGAAACTCCAGCAGAAGGTTTATCCTTTCCGCCTTCTCCTTGCCTTCTGCAGCCTTCAATAATTCAAGAGGGGTCAGTTCGCTATTTTTCCTTGAAGGACCTTCAGTAGCTATATTCAAGGTTATATTGTACGTATCAAAGAATATCTCGGTTGATTCGGCCTGAGGTCTTGAGATATGTATATACCCATCTCGTATAAACATTGATATGCTAAGGTCCCTGCCTGTCTTTATGGTCCCATCCCTTGCCACAAGCACCTTAGGCTCTTTCTTGTTTCTGTTATCATAAATAAATATACCCTTCATTGTGTCCGGTGACGGCTTTTCCCTCACAAGGATAACTAAATCCTTAAAGGATGTATTGAAAACCCCTGCCTCAATTGATTGAGGGGCCCTATCTATTATTATCCTGGAGAGGGCGTCCCTAAGTCTTCCCGAACTGAGGGGACTTAAATAAAAACTACAAAAAAGCGACAGGACAAAAGTCACTATGCCAAAATAAAATACAGACCTCGATATGGCAGGAAATGAAAGACCTGATGCCCTTAAAATCACCATTTCATTGTCAGCATTTACCCTACCAAAGGTGAGAAGTATCGAAAGTAACAGGGACATGGGAATTGTCAGAACCATTAGCGAAGGCTGTATATATAAAACAAGCGTTATCAGATCCCTAATAGATGCCCCGATGCCTGAGAGTATCCTGCTCAGCCTTAATATCTTCTCCATCATTAGTAGAAAGTTCAGTGTAATAAGACTGAGGGAAAAGGTATAGGAAAGTTCCCTTATATGGGACTTATAAATGATCTTCATTAGTTGCGGCGACTCTGTTGCCTTCTCCTGATTTCGAGTTGATTCAAGATCTTTCTAAAGCAATCAGAGTTGCGGATACCATCATAGGTCCTCGATGTCTTTAGATATCTAAGGTTATTATATCCCTTCTCAATCGCCTTCTGAAGCCAACGGCATGACTCTTCGGCATCGAGCCTTAAGGCGAACAGTTCTGCCATGCTATTAAGGGCATAGATATTGTCTGGACTCAGTTCGAGTGCCCTCTTTATATCCCTTTCAGCCTTCTCGTATTCACCCTTCAATGCGAAGGTGAAGCCTCTGTTGTTATAGGCCATACTGTTGTCAGGTTCGAGTTCTATAGCCCTGTCAAAGTCCAAAATCGAAAGGTCATAATGTCCCATCTCCTGATGGGCAGTTCCTCGATTTATGTAAGCCAGGGTGAAGTCAGGATTTATCTCGATAGCCCTATTAAAATCGAGGAGGGCAAGGTCAAACCTCCCCTTTTTCAGATAAGCAATCCCTCTATTATTGTACGCCCGATAGTCATATCTATCAGCCTCAATAAGCCTTGTATATCTCCTAACGGCAAGGTCAAATTTTCTCTTTGTCACCCTTTAACCTTCATACAAAAATTTTTATTATTATAAACTCCTTAAATTACAAAGGCAATGAGTGTTATTTCTTAAAATTGCCCAAAATCGAAAAAGGAAAAGTCTGGAGCTTAATAGTATTCTGGTATTATAAGTAGGTGAAGACCATGACAGGACCTGATTTTGAGATCTTTGAGGGTTGCAGGGAAAAGCCTGCCATAGTCTTTATCCACGGCCTGGGTATGGACAAAAGGATATGGGTATCTCCTCATGAGGCTCGGATACTGGCAGGACAGTTCCCCATTCATATCCTTCTATGCAAAAAAAGACCTGCACTAAGACAAAAAGCTCAAGATGAACAAAGAGGTAGTAAAAGCCCACTTAGGCAAATAGTAATAGGGACCCCTGAATGTAAGCTTCAGACTGTTTTTCACGACCTTAGAAAAGAAGGATATACCTTGATCGCCTATAGTCAAAAAAGACCTGCATCGCCATTAGATATAGCTATCCTCGAACTTAAGGTAGTTCTGGAATCTACCATTAATCATAGCCCTTCGGGATTCATCCTGATTGGGCATAGCAGGGGAGGACTTATTGGAAGGAGATACCTTCATCATTATAAGGACAACAGGATAAAGGCCCTTATCACTATCTCTACACCTCACAAGGGTACCAGGATGGCCACACTGGTTAAATATATCTCTCCCTTTGCTTCATTCATTAAGCCCCTAATCCCTGAATCCGAGAGAGGCACAATTCTTTATCTCTTCAAAAGGATATCTGAGTTTTTGTCTGCCCCAGCGGTTAAGGAATTACTACCTGACTCAGACATCATAAAATCCCTTGACGACAATGTAGTGGATGGGGTAAAGTATCTTTCAATTGGTGGGAGTAGTCCCTCCCTTCTATGTTTCAACAGGATAACTGAGGTGAATGAAGGCAAAGGGGAAAAATTCAAGATGGAGAAGATATTATCCTTTCCCGATGCTGTTGAGCGGCTTATACCTCGTAGATTCCTTCCCAGGGAGATAAGAAAAGGAGAGGGAGATGGCCTGGTATCTGTAGAAAGTTCGAGGATGCCTGAGGCGGAGCACTATACCTTTAGCCTCAACCATGCAGAGATACTATTTTCAAAAAGGGTAAGGGAAAGGCTCGTTCACAAAATAAAAGAGTTTACAGGATGAGCATTATCCTTTTTATCCTCTGCCTCTCATTAATCCTCCTCTACTACAGGAGCAGGAAAAGGATGAAAGAACTGAATCTGCAGCTGGAGACAGAGAGGAGAAAGATAAGGGAGTTGGCAGTATTGAATGATATATCATCCCTTCTTTATGTGGATCTCGATGAAAGATCTGTTATCGAGACGATCGTTGATAAGGCAAAGGAACTAATAAGGTCTGAGTTCTCAGCAATCTTGCTCGTTGATAAGGGGAAGGTCTCGGTCTTTTATACCTCAATTGGAGACAGCACTACCTGTAAATCCGAGGCAAAGGGCATACTCTTGAAGGTCCTTCGAGATGGACTCACGATTAGGACAAACAATATAGAGAGCCTCACTGATTTTAAGGGCCTCCCTACAGACCATCCAGTAAATATAAAGAGCATCCTTATAGTTCCTCTGTTATTAAGAGAGGCGATAATAGGAGAGATAATACTTGCTAACAGGATAGGTACGGATGGATTCAGCGAAGCTGATGAGGATGTCCTTCTCACCTTTGGTTTTCATGCTGCCTTTGCCCTCGAGAAGGCCCGACTACACCAGGAGGTAAGACAACTTGCCACTATTGATGGCCTGACAGGTCTTTACAATCACAGGGCCTTTCAGGAAAGGATAGAAACAGAGATCGAGAGGGCAAGGAGGTTTGGCTCTAAGGTATCGCTTCTAATGATGGACATAGACAACTTCAAGAGATTGAATGATACATACGGTCATAGCATGGGTGATGAGGTTCTTAGAAGGATTGGGTGCAAGATAGTGGATAATATAAGAAACATCGATTTTGCCGCCCGTTATGGTGGAGAGGAATTTGCAGTGATCCTCCCTGAAACACCCCTTGAAGGTGCAAAGATTACGGCAGAGAGAATCAGAGAAGCTATTAAAGATTACAGGATTACCCATGGTGAAAACATTATATCTGTGACTGTTAGTATAGGTGTATCCACATATCCTGATAATGCCTCATCCCGTATGGAACTGATTGAGAAGGCTGATTCTGCCCTATATGAAGCCAAGCGGAGCGGAAAAGACAGGGTCTGGAGCAAGAGATAAGACAAATAAAGCATTTTTCGGATTAAGGTATGCTGGGAGTCAGAGGTTTTAAAAATATATCAGAAGGTCCTTATAAAGAAGTCTATCTTATCACTAAGGATGCTGAACTAATTCAACTGATAAGAGATACCCTGGAACCTCACGGCTACAACGTGGTATCTAAAGGAGAATTAAAGGTATTTTCTCTGCTTCCCGATAGATGTCAGAGAATTATCCTTGTTGACTCATCTATTCTCTGTTACTCAGGATCTTCTGAAGACCTGATTAGCAAGGGTTTTATAATCATCATTTCAGATAAAAAAGATAAAAAAATGGTACTGGAGGCAATGAGAAAAGGGATTTGCGGATATTTGGAGAGACCTCTAAATACCGAAGAGTTGACAATTATTATTGATAAGCTTATCGGCCAGCCTGAGAAGGCTGAGATTATTACAACAGGCAAGGGTAGCAAGATAAAGCATGTAATGAGAGAGATAAA
>JBKBUB010000129.1:0-4746 GCA_046290925.1 Thermodesulfovibrionales bacterium
TATTCACTCATTCACCCATTCACCCATTCACCTATTCATTTGAGGCACGCCAGCCTCCAAATTTATGCAACTGGTGGGTAAAGAATCAGTTATGTGAATCTTAAAGTGCGACAGAGCGATAGAGCAACCGTGCGACTGTCGACTGTAGCACTAAGTTGGCACTGTCGCACCAATTTGGCCTTGTCGCACTGTAGCACTGTCGCACTGTCGCACCAATGTGAGATTTTTGAGGGATCAAAAAGGCTTTCAGCCTTAGAGGCAATATAATCCTTGCATTAATCTAACGATTCCTGCCTGCTATGGGCTTGCGCATTTTTTCTCTTGATAAATCTCCTGGTTTAGGCCTTCTTAGAAGTAACCATCATAAGGAGACTCTCGATGCTCTCAATTATCTGCAATGGCGTTGGCGGGCAGCCTGGGATATAGCAGTCCACAGGTATAACATTGGAAACACCGTTTGTCACCGCATAGCTTCCTTTATATACACCACCATTAATTGCACAATCTCCACAGGCAATAACAAGCCTTGGCTCTGGGGTTGCAAGGTAGGTCTTCCTGAGGGCAAGCTCCATCTGCCTTGAGACAGGTCCTGTAACAATAAGGGCATCGGCATGCCTTGGGGAGGCAACAAAATCTATTCCGAATCTCTGGATGTCATATACTGGATTTGTAAGGGCAGTACATTCCCATTCACAGGCATTGCATGAACCAGCATCAACCTGACGGATTCTCAATGACCTACCAAAGATGGAGTCAATCCTTTTTTGTAGCGAGACTATCCTCGCAGCCTCTTCAGGAGTAATCCTGAACCCGTCAGGAAACAAGATAGAAGGCTTTTTCATTATTATATTTCTAAGAATCTCTTTAAACATGGAATATCATACCTCCTAAAAGATAACCCATCACCCGTTACCCATAACTCACATATCACATCCTGAATAAGATAGGTTAAAACTCTTATTACACAATGGAAAATCAGGTACTATATTTCCATGCACAGCGAAGGGAACAGCAGGCCAGTTGCAGTAAGATGGTGATCTAAGTTTAACTCTTAAAGGTCTTCCGTCCTTATCAGACATAACCCAATAAAATACAGAACCCCTCGGTGTCTCTGTATAACCAAGTGAACATGAATGAGAAGGTATCTCTTTTATCTCTACTGATAGATCCCCTTTATAACTGCTCTCAAGTAATGCATTTATAATGGATATGGAGCATTCGGCCTCTTCTGCCCTCACCATCATCCTTGCAAAGACATCACCCCTCATCATTGTATGCGACTCAAATTCAAGCCTGTCATACAAAAGATGAGGATGGGACTTTCTAATGTCATCGCCTATTCCAGATGCCCTCGCTGCAACGCCTGTAACACCAAGTCTCTGCGCAATATCTCTTGACAGCCTTCCTGTGTTTTCAAGCCTTTCAATATGGGAGATATTTCCGAGAAGTAGTTTCATGAGTTCCTTATATTCCTTTGTGACCGTATCAATAGTAGAAAGTATGTCATCAGCCAGCGAGAATATATCACTCCTTACACCGCCTATTTTATTTATATCCCTGAGATACCTGCTTCCTGTAAGCCTCTGATTGAGCTGCACAAGCCTCTCTTTGATAATCGCTCCTTTCGCGTAACCCACAGCAAGGCCTGTCCCTGCACACATATTGCCAATATCACCAATGTGGTTATAAAGCCTTTCGAGTTCAAGTAAAAGAGTTCTTATTGCCTTCGCCTTTTCTGAAATATCTACGCCCGCCATCCTTTCAACAGCCATGCAATAGGCTACTGAATGGGAAAAAGATGATGTACCCGAGACCCTCTCAGCAAGCCTTACTCCATCAGAGAATGTCATGGACTCAAAATGTTTTTCTGTTCCTTTATGTGTGTAAAAAAGTCTCGGCTCGAGGAAGAATATTGTCTCACCAACGGCGCTGAACCTGAAATGTCCTGGCTCTATAATGCCGGCATGAACAGGTCCAACAGGTATCTCATAGACACCCTCTCCCTCAACCTCCATGAAATGATACGGAACTTTTCGCTTTATACCCTCACCCCACTCCTTGAGTTCAGGGTCTGTTATCTTCCAGTCCTTTCTTAATGGATAAGAGCCTTCTGGAAAGGAGTCATGGAATACAAGCCTTCTTTGATCTGGGTGTCCCTTTGGGATAATGCCAAACATATCCCTTATCTCTCGCTCATACCAGTGTGCTGAAGGGATATCCCTCGTTATTGACGGAAATGTAAGATCATCTGTTAGAGAGACAAATATAATGAAAAATCTGTCAATCCCAGGGATTGAAAAGACAGCATATACCTTAAAGGTCCCATCAACCTCTCTCTCGTCAGTTGCAAACATAAGCCTTAGTATTGCCTTCTTTGTCTCATAAAGATAAAGACAGATATCCTTGAACTCATCCCTTCTGACCTCTATATAAGATTCATTTAGATGTTCTTTCATTCTGAGTGCCTTCTGTTTCAGCCTCTCCATCACCTGACCCCCATTGTATTGATGCATGACCTTATTGCGTGATCTATAAAACCAGGGATCTTAAAACCAAGAGCGATTATAAACACGGCCATTAAAACCATTATTGCATTTGAAAGAATGACAGAGACATTATGTTTAAATTCTGTCTCCTCTTTTCTATCCTCTGACATCTCACCAAAGAGCATCCTTCCAAATCCAGAAAGCATTCCATAAAAGACCATTACAGCGAATATTAAAAATAATGCAATAACCCCCCATAATCCTTTACCAACACCCGCCTTTAGGATGGTAAATTCACTGATAAATATATTGAAGGGCGGAGTTCCTGCCAATGAAAGGGCACCGATGAAGGTAAGGCCTCCAAGTAAAGGCAGTGATGAAAGCACACCCTTCACCCTTTCAATCCTCGTTGAACCATAATGAGCCTGAATCCTTCCTGATGTAAGAAACATAAGGGGCTTTGAAAAGGCATGATTCAGGATATGCAGAAGTGCCCCATATATGCCGACAGGACCGCCTACACCTATTCCAAGAGATATTATACCCATATGCTCGATGCTGCTATAGGCAAGGAGCCTCTTGTAGTTTTCCTGAACAAGGATAAATATTGCAGATATGCCCATTGAGATTAATCCAAATATAATCAGGAGATTTCCGGTAAAGACATCTCCAGTTGATGGTTCAACTATGGCTATGAATCTCATGATGCCATAAAAGGCAGTATTTAGAAGTATCCCTGACAGTAATGCACTTATAGGACTCGGTGCCTCACTGTGGGCATCTGGAAGCCAGTTGTGAAGCGGTGCAAGTCCGGCCTTTGTCCCATAACCAACAAGGATGAATATAAAGGCAAGTTTCATTGTTGCTGGATTGAGCCTATCAGCAATTAACCTGAGATCTGTCCAGTTAAGCATCCCTTCTGTACCTTTAATAGATGTTGAGGCATAATAGGTTATGAATGTGCCAAGCAATGCAAAGGTTATCCCAACTGTGCATAGTATTACATACTTCCAGGCAGCCTCAATTGCCATCGGTCTCTTCGTATAACCAAGACCTATAAGTATTGCTGAAACTATAGTTGTTGCCTCGATAGCTATCCACATTAAGGCAAGGTTATTCGATACTGTCACGAGAAGCATGGTAAAGATAAAAAGGTGAAACAATGAGTAATATCTTCTTATACCCTCCTTATCAATAAGCCCAACGTTGGATTCATGCTCAATGTAATGAATGGAATAAATAGATGAGGCGAGACCCAGGAATACAATGAGCGACATTACATAGGCAGAAAGGCTGTCCATATAAAAAAGACCTGACAACTGAAGGGGCAAATGAAAGGCACTGAGTATCGAGGATGCTGAGACACCTGAAAGTAGCACTGTGCCAGCAAGACTCACATACCCTGTCATGCGATGTCCTCTGAGTATATAACAGATAACCGCAGTAAAAATTGGTATAAAAAGTATAAGAACCATCTATCCCTATCCTTTCAGAATAGTCAATTTGTCAAGATCAGAGGATGCAAAGACCCTCTTTATCTGAACAGCAAATATGCCGAGTATTATCACACCCATTAGCATATCAAAAAGCACACCAAGCTCAATAATCGTTGGCATACCGAATGTGAGGGCAAATCCAGCAAGGAATAAACCGTTCTCCATGAAGAGGAGCCCTATCACCTGTGTTATGGCCTTTCTCCTCGTTATCATCGTAAAAAGCCCGATCAGTATCACAGCAATGGAGATCTGGAGAACGTTCTTTGAAAACCCTGTAACAAATATGCCTTCCTTTAAAGAGGCATAAACTACAGCAACAAGGATGCCTGATATTGTAAGAGAGAGGGCATTGCTGATGTATGGCTCTACATCATGAGTAACCTTCATCTGTCTGATGATCTTTCTCAAAAAAAGGGGGATGACAATTCCTTTACTGAGGAGTGTAATGATCGAGGCTAAGTAAAGATGAAATTCTCCAACCATAAAAGCAACTATTGCTATCAATAAAAAAAGGAGCCAGGAATTGAGTATGTACGCATTGACACATGACTCAAGTCTTTTAAATGCATTCATGGATATGGCAGTAAGCAATATTGCCACTGAAATAAAATCAATGACCGAAAAGGCCTGTATCCAGTTCTTCATATTACCTATAATCCTGTAACCATACTAAAGAATTTTTTAAATTCTTACGAGAATTCAATGCTAAAAAACGGAGTGTCCGTTTTAATAATTCCTTAAAAGGTATCTGAGCAGAAAGAACT
>JBKBUB010000012.1:0-13451 GCA_046290925.1 Thermodesulfovibrionales bacterium
CCTTTTTAATCCTGAAAGTTCTATAATTCAAAGCCCTCACCTTCTTCTGGTATTATGGCCTCTAAACCTAATCTTTCTTTCACGATTCTTGAAAAGATAAAGGACGTTTCTGACTCACCATGATTTATGAATGTAAGGGGTTTTGTATCAAAGGATGAGAGCCATTCGAGAAGTTCTGCCTGATCAGCATGGGCTGAAAAACCTCCGAGTGTATATACCCTTGCCTTTACAGCTATATCCTCACCGAAAATCCGAACCACAGGAGCGCCGTCCAATATTTTTCTGCCGAGAGTCCCCTTTGCCTGGAAACCTACAAATATGATTGAACACTGGGGCCTCCAGAGATTATGCTTTAAATGGTGCCTTATCCTTCCACCCTCGCACATGCCGCTACCTGCAATAATTATCGCATGGGATTTGATTTTATTCAATGCCATTGAGTCATTAACGGATTCAGTAAATCTCAGCTTTATAGCATCTCCGCTTACCCCCTTTTTCAACCTCTCCATAGCATCTTCATCAAAGCACTCTGGATGGGCAATATATGCCTTTGTAGCCTCTTCAGCAAGGGGGCTGTCGACATAAACATTTATGTTATATAGCCTTCCTTCATGAACAAGATTATTAAGTATATAAAGGATATCCTGAGTCCTGCCGACAGAAAAGGCAGGGATAAGGACATTACCTCCTTTTTTAAAGGTTGCCTTAATTGCCTCGATAAATTCATCGATAGTCTCCCTGAGACCCTTATGGCGCCTGTTCCCATAGGTAGATTCAACCACCACATAATCTGCCTCATCGATCTTCTCAGGGTCCCTCACTATGGGATTCCCCTTTCTCCCTATATCCCCTGAGAATACGATCTTCTTTTCCTCCGGGCCTTCCTGAAACCATATCTCTATAATAGACGAACCGAGTATGTGGCCTGCATCCCTAAACCTATATTTAATGCCCCTGCCCGCATGTTCGAGTTTTTTATAGGGAACCTTATGGAAGAAACGAAGCGATTCCCTTACATCCTCGACAGTATAAATAGGATAAACAGGCCCACTACCTGCCCTGAGGGACCTTCTCGTCTCTGTCTCTGCATCAGATTCCTGGATATGGGCGGCATCATAGAGCATTAATTCCGTTAAGTCTGCCGTGGCAGGCGTTGTGATTATCCTGCCCTTGAAGCCTTCCCTAACGAGTTTTGGGATCAGGCCTGAATGATCTATGTGGGCATGGGTAAGGAATAGATATTCTATCTCTGCTGGATTGAAGGGAAAAGGCCTACTGTTAATAAAATGGCTGTTGTTACCCTGATAGAGACCGCAGTCAACAAGGGCCTTTGTAGATCCTGTTTCTATATAAATACAGGAGCCAGTAACGCTCCTGGCGGCCCCGAAGAAATGTAGTTTCATCAGCTATTCCGGATGAAAAGAATTATGTTCCATAAGGTCACAAATACTGCAGCGCCGAGGAGATTCGATAACATATCACTGAGAGAGAATGAGCGATAAGGAAGGAAAGACTGAAATATTTCCATCATGAGCCCATAAAAGGACGCGGCTACTATTGATGCCGGGCCGGTCAACTTATCCCTTTGATACCTTTCGGAAAAAAACCTCAAGAAAAGGATAGCGGTTATTCCATAGATGATAAAATGGATCAGCTTATCAAGATTCTCTGGTCCAACATCGGTCTCTGGCGAAGGTATTATAGAGAATATCAGGACGGCAAAAAGCCAGAGTATGAGTAAGAGGCCCCTGCTCATTAACCTGTCAGTATCTCCATTATTTCTTTGTACCTTTGAGAGGTCTTTCTTATTATATCCTCTGGTAGATGAGGTCCTGGTGGCCTCTTATCCCAGTTGAGGGTCAATAGATAATCACGCACTATCTGTTTATCATAACTGTCCTGACTCTGCCCTACCCTGTAGTCCTTTTTAGACCAGAAACGGGAGGAGTCAGGGGTTAGTAATTCATCAATCAGTATTATCTCGTCATCGAGAAGGCCAAACTCAAATTTTGTATCGGCAATGATTATACCCTTTTTTTCCGCTATATCCCTTGCCCTTGAGTAAATTGTGAGGCTCAGGTCTCTGAGTCTCACAGCCCTCTCTTTGCCGATGATATCTTTCATCTCTTCAAAGGAGATATTAATGTCATGTCCCTCCGCTGCCTTTGTCGAGGGAGTAAAGATAGGCTCATTAAGCCTCGATGATTCAACGAGTCCTTCAGGCAGTCTTATCCCACATACCGAGCCTTTCTCCCTGTATTCCTTCCACCCGCTACCTGATAGATAACCCCTTACAATACATTCCACAGGAAAGGGTCTTGCCTTTTTTACGAGCATGCTCCTGCCTTCTAATAGTTCCCTGTATTTCCTTATCTCCTCCTGGAATCTATCAACATCAGCTGTTATAAGATGATTATTTACGATTCCTTCCATCTCTTTGAACCAAAACAGGGAAATACCTGTTAAGACCTTACCCTTACCCGGTATCCCATCAGGCAATACGACATCAAAGGCAGAGATCCTGTCTGTAGCGATGAGGAGGAGTTTATCACCAAGATCATAGATGTCCCTAACCTTGCCCCTCCTTGGTATCCCAATATCGGGCATCTCTACCTTAAGAACAATGTCATTGTCCATAGACCCTCCTGATCCGATTATAGACGAAAGCAACCTGAGGCTGTCTCCTTATGATCTGAATATGATATAATACAGCATGGCGATACTCGAAATCAAAAAGTATCCTGAGAAGGTACTTATGGAGAAGGCAGCATCTGTCCCAGAAATAGACAGGGATATTCAGAGGCTCATTGATGACATGATAGAGACCATGTATGCTGCCCCTGGCATCGGCCTTGCTGCACCTCAGGTGGGAGTATCAAAGAGGATAATAGTTATAGATGTGAGCGTTAAGGAGGGAGAAAAGACCCCTCTTATAGTGCTTATAAATCCTGAAATTATAAGCACCGAGGGAGAGATAGACAGTGAAGAAGGCTGTCTCAGCCTTCCTGGATATATAACTACTGTTAAGAGGGCAGAAAGGGTTGTTGTTAAAGGTTTAAACAGGGATGGTGAGGAGATTAAGATAGAAGGCGAGGGTCTGCTCTCGAGGGCTTTACAGCATGAGATAGATCATCTAAACGGCATTCTCCTTATCGACAGGATCAGCAGGATAAAAAGGGAGTTCTTTAAAAAGAGATACAAGAAGGCCCTAGCGAGGGTTTAGGGTGTCAATCATATTCTTTGGCACACCTGAATTTGCTGTTCCTTCTCTAAAGGCACTTATTGAGGCATGCGAAGATATAACCCTTGTTGTAACTCAACCTGACAGAGCTAAAGGCAGGGGACATAAACTCTTGCCAGCACCTTTAAAGGTCACGGCAAAGGAAATGGGTATCCAGGTCATAGAACCTCTAACCCTGAAGGATGATGACCTTATATTAAGACTATCGGAAATCCGGCCTGAATTCATCATTGTCGTTGCCTATGGTAAGATTCTTCCTAGGAGAATTCTTGATATACCGTTGCGTGGTTGCATTAATCTCCATGCCTCTCTTCTTCCAAAATACAGAGGTGCCGCCCCAATTCAGTGGGCACTTATAAATGGCGAAGAGATAACAGGTGTTACCACAATGCTTATGGATGAAGGCCTCGACACAGGCCCTGTTTTTTTAAAACAGGAATTAATTATTGATGAGGATGATAATGCCGAGAGCCTTAGCAGAAGGCTCTCAGAGATAGGGGCATCTCTTCTTCTAGAGACTGTTAGAGGTATAAGGAATGGTAGTTTAAAACCAAAACCACAGGAGGGGGAACCGTCATTTGCGCCACCACTAAAGAAGGAAGACGGATATATTGACTGGAATAAGACAGCCAGAGAGATATTTAATCTGATAAGAGGTACATATCCATGGCCAGGTGCCCATTGTTTCATAGGCGGCGAAAGGGTAAGGATAATAAAGGCAAGACCATTAAATTCAGAGGGTCAGCCTGGTATTATAGAGAAGGTGACAAAGGATGAATTGCTTATCGGGACTGGCAAAGGTCTTTTATCCGTCTTAGAGTTGCAGCCCTCGGGAAGGTCCCAAATGAGTATAAGGGATTTTCTTCAGGGAAGGAGGCTCACTCAGGGATCAGCGTTATGATATCGAGATTTCTTAGGGGATTAACATTAAAGGTCCTTTATCCTGTTATGATGGTAATCGGGTCATTTTCTAAAGAGAAGAAGGAGAGGCTACAGGCTATTGTAATCGATATTAATAACCGTCTTGTCAGGAAAGAAAGACCCAGGGCAGAAAGGATTCTACTCCTATTACCACACTGTTTGCAGGTTAATGAATGCGATATAAGAATAACTCATAATATCTATAACTGCAAGAGGTGTGGCCGTTGTGAGATAAAGGACCTCATTGAGATAGCCGATGAAAACAATCTCAAACTCTTCGTTGCAACGGGAGGAAATCTCGCAAGGAAGATCGTAAGCGATGCCCATCCCGAGGCGATCGTTGCTGTTGCCTGTGAAAGGGATTTAAGCAGCGGCATCGCTGACACCTTCCCAATGCCTGTAATAGGGATACCCAATGAGAGACCTTTTGGGCCGTGTATTAATACGAGGGTAAGTCTGGAGAAGGTCAAAGAGGCAATAAAGGTCTTTGTACCTAATGGAGGGGACAGGGTTTGATAAAACTTAATAAGATATTATCAGGAATACTGTATTTACTCCTCTTCTTCACAGTCGTCATGATTACAGGATACCTCACCTTCACCATCCTGAGTTTCAGCAGGACCGTTGAGGTGCCTGAACTCAGGGGATTGAGCCTGCCCGAGGCTAATTCTTTGGCCTCCAAAAGGGGCTTATATCTGAAGGTCGAGGGAGAGGAGTATGATCCCGTCATTCCACCTGGCCACATTTCAAGACAGGACATCCCATCAAATAACAAGGTGAAAGAGAACAGGGGGATAAAGGTATTTATAAGTAAGGGACCAAAGGCACTTTTGACCCCTGAGGTTACAGGACTTTCAATAGATGAGGCTGAATCAATTATACTTAAAAATGGCATCAGACTTGCAAAGGTCCTATATGTCCATTCAGAGACTATAGAAAATGGAAAGGTGATCGCACAAAGGCCTGACCCTGAGGAAAAACCAGGGGATACCGTATCTCTCATTGTGAGCGCAGGCCCTTATCAAAAAGTCTTCTTTTGCCCTGATTTTATTGGAAAGGATGAAAGAGAGGCAGTCGATATTGCAGAAAGGCTCGGTCTTAAGGTAGAATTTATGGGTTCAGGGCATAAGGTCACCTCACAAAAACCCAGGCCCGGTTCGATAATCAAGTCAGGAGAGACGATACATCTAAATAAGGAAAGTTTTTGAGGCATGCCAGCCTCTAAATTTGTGCAACATTGAGGTGAGGTTTAAGAATGGTTAAGATTGCACCTTCGATACTTTCTGCTGATTTCCTGAGGCTCGGTGATGAGATAAAGGCAGCAGAAGAAGCAGGAGTGGATATGCTCCATCTTGATGTGATGGATGGACACTTTGTTCCAAACATCACAATAGGTCCCTTTGTTGTAGAGGCGATTAGGAAGATAACAAAGCTGCCTCTCGATGTTCATCTCATGATTGAAGAGCCTGATAGATATATAAAAGATTTCATTAAGGCAGGATCGGACTTGCTCACAATTCACATAGAGACCTCTGTTCATCTTCACAGAACGATTCACTGGATAAAGGAAAGTGGGGTTAAAGCAGGTGCCTCACTTAATCCTGCCACACCTGTATGGAGCCTTGACAATATACTTCATGACCTTGACCTCGTCCTGGTCATGTCAGTAAACCCTGGTTTTGGTGGACAGGAATTCATACCTCATGTCCTCGAAAAGATAAAGATATTAAAGAGCATGATTAGAGAAAGAGGCCTTCAGACACTTATTGAGGTTGACGGAGGGATTAAATACGAGAATGCCGGGGAGATTGCTCAGGCTGGTGCAGACATCCTTGTCATGGGCTCTGGTTTTTTCAATGCAAAGGATTACAGGGATCTTGTTAAGGCCTTGAGGAAGAGACTGGATGGGGAATAAATATCTTCGGCAAGGAGAAAGTTTGAGGAAGGCCTCTCGATTTAAGGAGGCCTTAGCATCTTATAAAAAATACTTAAAACAATGCAAGATTTCAGGTGATAAAGAAGGAGAACTCTACTGTCTTCTATCAACAGGTAACACCCTCCGAATAATGGGAGACTTTAATGCTGCCACAGAAGCCTACAGGGAGGCTGTGAGGATAGGAAAGGCATTAAAGGATGATCTATCCTTAGCTGATGCCCTGTCAGGTCTTGGACTGTCTTATAGGGGTCTTTGTGATTGGAGGGCTGCACTCAAGTATATTGGAATGGCACAAAAGATTTACAAACGCCTTAATGACAGGGAAGGAATGGCTTTTTCTTTATGGGCAGAAGGAGGTACGCTCAGGATTAAAGGTGATATCAGCAAGGCAATAGTCCTGGTAAAAAAGGCGAAGAAGATCTTTGAATTGGGGGGTGACAAAGCTGCAACAGGATATTGTTTATGCAGTCTCGGTGGGCTATCAAGGGTAAGCGGAAGATTTAATGATTCACTGAACTATTATTCAATGGCTAATGATACATTCAGGAGAATCAAGGACAGATTCGGAATGGCCTATTCATTCTGCGGGATCGGGAATGCCCTGAGAATGAGAAATGAATTTAATGAGGCAATGAAATATCTGAAAAAGGCAGAATCCATTTATCAACGAATAGGAGACGTCGTCAGTTATTCCTACACTATATGGAGCATGGGAATGGTTCATATGATGAAGGGTGAGATCAAGGAGGCATCAGGGTTATTTAAGATTGCCTTCAGGAATTTTAAAAAAACAGGCGATATAAGGGGTATCGCATATTATTTGTTATCCATGGGTGAGTTAAGTCTCTTAAGGGGACATTTATTAAGGGCAGAGGGATATATCTCTGATGCCCTTGATCTGTCTTCAAAAAAAGGATTCGGTCTTGAGAGACTGCATTCTATGTTATTGATGAAATACCTGAAAACGGATAAAGTGGCTAATAACCTTTACAAACCTTCTGGTATCAAGATCAAGTTTGATTCCTTTCCCTTTAATATTCCATAAAATGAGTGTGATAAATCTTCCTAATACGCTGACCTTAATGAGGATTATTCTCCTCCCCCTCTTTGTTGCCTCGATGATCTACAGGAGACATGATTACGCCCTTTATATATTCTCAGTCGCAGCTATAACAGACACCCTCGATGGATTGATAGCGAGATTGAAGGGATTAAAGACGCCTCTTGGCACATTACTCGACCCACTGGCTGACAAATTTCTCCTTGTCACCTCTTTCATACTCTTAGCGGTCTATAATTTTATCCCACTATGGTTAACCATAACGGTTATCAGCAGGGACATCATTATAGTAACAGGATGGATTGTACTTTATTTAGTAACACATTCTGCAAAGGTAGAGCCTTCAATAACAGGGAAGATAGCCATAAGTCTGCAACTGATTCTAATATGGTACATCCTCCTCGATGAAAACATACCTGCCATGCCTGACCTTCATGGTTACCTCATAAATCTGACAGCATTGTTTACAATACTGTCAGGTTTGCATTATATTTATAGAGGTCTCAGGGAATCCCGTGCATATTAAGAATGGTATCACCGTAGATGGGGTCAGGCCAGGGAGTCCTGCCAGTGCCGCAGGACTTCAGGCAGGGGATGTAATCATGTCCATAAATGGCAACAGGATTGTTGACCTTATTGATTATCTCTTTTATGCCGATGAAGAAAAACTCGACCTTATAGTATCGAGAAAAGGTAAAAGGTTCCCCCTCGTAATAGAAAGAAAGGATCATGATACTGGCATCGAGTTAAGGCACTTCAAGGTAAAGACTTGCAAGAATAGATGCATCTTTTGTTTTGTAAGCCAGCTTCCAAAGGGACTTAGAAGGTCTCTTTATATTAAGGATGAGGACTACAGGATGTCATTTTTATATGGTAATTACATAACCCTCACAAATATCACTTCAGCAGAAAAGAGGAGAATCGTCGAGCAACGCCTGAGTCCTTTATATATATCTGTTCATTCCACAAAAATGGAATTAAGAAATAAACTCCTCGGAAATCCGAAGGCCACTGATGTCCTGAAGGAGATAAAGTTCTTCAAGGACCACAGGATAAAGATGCATTGCCAGATCGTTCTCTGTCCTGATTATAATGATGGAGAGGAACTTCAGAGAACAATCAATGACCTTTACAAATTCTATCCCTATGTGGCCTCAATAGCAGTGGTGCCTGTTGGGCTGACGGCTTACAGAAAAAATGTCGGCATACTCAGACCGGTAGAAAAAGATGATGCTATCAAGGCAATAGGCATTATAGAGCAGTGTCAGAGGAGGTTCAAAAAGAAACACGGCGACAATATAGTATACGGAGCCGATGAACTATATATAAAGGCAGGGGTGGATTTTCCTCCCTTAAGAGAATATGGAGATCTCCCACAGATCGAAAACGGCGTTGGTATGGTTGCACTTTTTCTATCACAGGCAAGGTCAATAGTCTCAAAGAAACAGTTGAATCTTTGTAAAGAGAAACAGAAGGGTAAATTTATAACCTTCACAGGCACCTCCTTTTATCCTTATCTAAAAAGATTTACTGATAAACTTAAGGAAAAGACCGATCTGAATATTACCGTCGTCCCTGTTGAGAATCACTTCTTTGGCAAGTCAGTAACTGTCACGGGTCTACTGACAGGAAGGGATATTTTAAAGACAATTCTTACGGTAATGGATGAGAAGGAGAGGAGAAAGGGAGAAACGATCTTACTTGTCCCTGACATCGTCCTGAAATCAGAAGAGACGGTTTTTCTCGATGATATATCGATCAAGGATATTGAGGAGGCACTCGGCATTCATACTGCCATTATTAAGGCCACGCCTGATGGTCTTATTAAAGGACTGGAGGCTGGATATGAGAATTAGCGGAAAAACAAGGGTACTTGGTCTTATAGGATATCCTGTGGAGCATAGCCTTTCACCGTCGATGCATAATGCTGCCTTTGAGCATCTTGGACTCGATTGCTGCTATGTAACCTTTTCAGTAAGGCCTGAACTCCTCGGAGATGCCGTAAGGGCCATCAGGGCACTGAACCTCAAAGGTGTTAATGTCACGGTACCTCATAAGGAAAAGGTGATACCACTGCTCGATCTTGTTGATGAGGAGGCCTCTTTTATTGGTGCCGTGAACACTATACTGAATGATGATGGAGTCTTGAAAGGCTTCAATACTGACGGGAAAGGTTTTATGGAATCTCTTAAGGATGCAAATATAGATGTAAAAGATAAGAGGGTAGTAATCATTGGTGCGGGTGGCGCATCAAGGGCGATTGGATTTTATTTATGTAAAGAGGCAAAAGTATTGGGAATAACTGATATTGATCAGGAAAAAGCGCAGAGACTTGTTAATGATCTGAAAAGATTGAAGGATAATGTCTACCATATCGAAAGGTTAACAGACCTGAAAGATATTGATATAGTCATCAATGCCACGCCTATTGGACTGAAGGATACAGATCCAAGCCCTATTGATATTTCCCTTCTCACTGGCGATAAGGTTGTCTGCGACCTCATATACAAAGACACATTCCTGCTCAGGTCAGCAAGACAGAGGGGTTGTAAGACTTTAAATGGCCTTGGTATGCTTCTTTACCAGGGTGTATTGGCCTTCGAGATATGGACAGGGATGAAGGCACCTGTCGAGGTCATGAGGGAGGCGCTGCTAAAGGGTTGAGGAGTATCTCGTCATGGAGATAACGGCACCACAGGTGCGGTCTTGATTAAGCTATCACATTATAAAAGTTTTGAGGCATGCCAGCCTCCAAATTCATGCAACATTAGGGCCATTGCATGAAACAACCTCAGTCACTGCCTTTTTGTATAGATGTGTGCTTTGTAAATTTACCTCAGCCTCGTAGCATGCTTTATCGGATCCCCAATCTCAGTTACGGTGATTATAAATATTTACTTCGATCTTTATCCTTTGAATAACCTCTGGGTCAAGGCCACTGTAAAGAAAAGAGAAGACGGTATTATTTGTCAATAAAGGGTCAATATCTTCCTTTATTATTCCCCTTTGAATGAGTTCATCCCAGGACCTGGTCCCCTTAATGGGCGAGAATTCCGTCAGGTTTATCCTCACACCAAGGCCCTTAAGGAACTCTATACCCTCAATAACCTCTTCTACACTTTGACCCGGTAATCCATACATGAGATATACACCGATCTCATCTTTTGTAAATCCAACTCTCTTAAGATTTGAGACTGCCCTTATAAGGTCTTCATTATTGACCTTAGCTCCGCTCTCCTCTTGTCTGATCGGATTCACTGTCTCAAGGCTGAGACGAAGAGTCTTAAAATTTGCCCTCTTCATGAGCATGGCAAGCTCCTCATCTATAAACCTTGCATGAAGGCCATTTGGCGTATGGAGATTGAGGCTGATACCACTCTTTATCAAATCCCTGAGAAGTGGTTTTATATGATCCTCTGCACCAACAAGAAGGGCATCATCATAAAAGACAAGGTCTTTCACGCCTAACCCGTAAAGGTTAATGATCTCTCTCAGTATATCATCTACTGATCTTCTCGTAAATCTCCTATTGAGTAATCCCGAGGCACAGTAAGAGCAGCTAAAGGGGCATCCTGTTGAGGTCAAAAGTGGTGCAAAACGAAGAGATTTATAAAGACCCATCCTGTAATATGGTAAGGCGTTTTGCTTCTTCCTCAGCCTGAAACCAAAGGTGCTGAGGAGCATGTTGAGGCCCCTGTTGAGTTCGCCAATGTGTATGGCATCCGCACCTGCATTTTCAGAGGCATGCTCAGTGTAGAGTGTCGCATAGATACCTCCGAGGATGATAGGGGTATATCGGAATAAATCCCTCAGTATCTCTATGGCCTTCTGAACGCCGGGATACCAGTAAGACATGATAGATGTAACTAGGATCATGTCATAGGGCATCTCAGCCTTAACCTTACTAACAAAATCATCAATAGAGATCCCGTATCTCTTATAAAGTCTCGGTATGTCCTTAAGTATATCAGGCTTTTCAACAACCTCTTTCTTAAATCGTCCAGTACCATATCGCTGCGAGACACAGGCATCAGTACAGTCAATGAAGGTCAAAGAGACATCAAAGGAACTCAGGTATTCTGCTACCTTAATCAGGCCGAGGGGCCTTGACCACAGGTTATAGGCAGCAAAATCATATATCCAGGGGTTTACAAGAAGTATCCTGTATCTCAAGGCTAAAACTTATCAACCTTCTCCTGGAGGGTTTTAAGGGATATAAAATATTTTCCTTGCTGTTCTTCACCTGCAATCTTTATGGGATAACAACTTCCGAATCCCTTTTCTATATTTTCAACAGGATGCCTCACATTACAGGCCCGACAGTATATATATCCATTATCAAATCCAAAACCGAGTTTCTTTGGGTAGCATTTTGCACAGGCATCAAGATAGGACGAGACCTTACCTTCAATCTTTATGACAAAGAAATTTATCATCTTTTTATTGTATTGGTAAGAAAAAAAGACAGGCCTCTTCTCAATCAATTGACTCGTATTGACAATAACCATATCATCAATAATCACAGGTTCCTGATAAAGAGGTTGTTTAGTGCATGATTGGAGGAACAGGACAAAAACCATTAAAGGTATCATGACAGCATAAGAAAATGCCCGACTTCCTGTATCCATATATTGTTTAGTAACCATATTAATTCAATCTATAGACAACAGGTACTATAACCTCTGCCCTCACAGGTGGCCTCGGAAAAGGGGAGACCTTTTTCACTGTCTCAGCAGCATTTCTATCAAGGATGTCAAACCCCGAGCTTTCCACTATCTTAATATCCTTTACCGATCCATCCTCAATAATTATAAATGATATCGTCACCCTTCCTGACCATCCCATCTTTCTTGCCATAAAGGGGTAAGAGATATTCTTAGTTATTATGTCCCTTATATAGGCAAAATGTTCCTTTATGTATCTCTCTCTGGCCCTTTCTGCAGAATCAACGGTGCTGCCTGGTGAAACTGTCTCAACAGCCCTATTAATTCCCGATGTAACAACTTTACTTAACGCTGAAAGATTAGATCCATTCTCCAGCCCTTTTTCATTTATGGAGGAGCTCACTTGAGGTGTCACGGGCACAGAGACCTGTTCCTCTGAGGAGGCCTCTGTAACAGGACTTTCCTGGAATGCCTCTGTGCTTTGCTTTACTATCTCTTTAATCGGCTCCTGAGGCTCTATCCTCTTTTCTTCCTTCCTGACCTTATCAGGTCTTTGAGCAGGAGATGAGGTCTTTGCCCCTTCTTTCATCCCTTCAATTGATTCTTCAATACTGAAATCTATAAGGATCGGCCTGCTGTAAGTCATTCTATGACTCAGGACAAAAAGTGCGACTATTACCATGGCATGCAAGCTAAAAGACCATATGAAGGCCTTTAGATCCCTTCCCATCTATATCCTCCTCTGCTCTGTTTGGAGACTGACCTTCTTGAATCCAAGGTTTTTGACGACATCAAGGACATCAACAAAGATCTGCAAGGCTATATCCCTGTCTGCCCTTATAAGCATCGGAACGGACCTGTCGAGTCTGCATATAGAATCCTTCAGATCATCCAGGGTAACAGGCCTTGAATTCAGGTATATATTCCCTTTTTTGTCGATCTCTATGGTCTGGGTTTTTAAGGTATCTTCGTGGGCCTTCGATGCCCTTGGCAGTTCAACAGGTATAACGCCTGTAGCGATGAATGTGGATGTCATCAGCACGATCGTAAGAAGCACAAGCATCACATCCACAAGGGGAATGACATTCATATAATCAAATTCCTTCTCTTCCATAATTTATTAATCCTTCAGTTGATTTTCCACTGCCTGTTTAAAGGTTATCAACCTGCCGCCATGCTTTCTCTGAAACCTCTCTGCATCGGTCTTCGTTGAAAAGGCTATCCTGCTTATGTAACTCATCACACCAGGGACATCACTTCCTTCAAGGTAATATGCCTTTTCAGCATTAATGAGTCTATCTGTGAGGAAATCTGCGACCTTTACATTCTTTACTTTTTGCCTGTTCTCGTTTAGATACCTTGCTGCACAGGCAATGCTGCAGAAGCTCGTGGTCGTATTGTCTTTTAGGATAATGACATGCCTTGTGCTCATATACTGGTCAATCCACATGCCGCAAATAGCACATTCTTCCCTGTGTTCACCAAAGACAGACATCCATAAAGAGAATAAAAATAATATGCACAAAAAAGCCGCAATCAATGTCTTATCTAAAAATCTTCTCATTTCCTTTATTCTTACTTTGAGTCCCCCTTAAATTTTAATCAGGCGCTGCTTCGGCCGTGTTCCTA
>JBKBUB010000130.1:0-4667 GCA_046290925.1 Thermodesulfovibrionales bacterium
TGAAAAGGCAAAAAAGGTTATTGAGAATGCAACAAGGTTAACATCATTTAGAGAAAAGGTCAGGGAACTTCAGAGATGGGAAAACACGGCTCAATGGTGTAGAAATACACTTGTTCAGGAAGGATTGCTTTCCTCAGATTCGCCACGAGGTATCTGGGAGATAACTGCCGAAGGGGAAAAATTGTTGAGGGAAAAAAATAGATTAGAAAAGGCAAGGAGAGTGTGATGAATGTAGGGGCAACCCTTGCACCTACATACATGGCTGCACCTCCTTAAAGGTTTTGTTCGTCCCCTTCGGGACAGAACCTATATCCTGCCCTATGCGGGATTGGTCCTTTGAGACCCATTATGACCTATAGGAGCGTGTAGCCTTTTTCATGATATCAGGTCTTGAAATATAAGAAAATAGAGGAAGTTATTCTATCGAAACCAAAAACTAATAATTCAAGACTTGACCCCATTGATTTGACCCCATTGATTGACCTGACCCCATTGACATTGACCACTGCAAAGGTAAAACATCACTTAATACCCCTTTAAGAGATATAATATAATAGATCTTTCAAATAAGGGGGGTGTATGAACAAATTAATTGATAGGATAGTGAGTGATCCAAAGATTTGTAGTGGAAAACCATGCATAAAAGGAACAAGAATCCCCGTGCACATTATACTTGACCTTTTAGCCTCCGGAGAGGATTTTGAAGGAGTTAAAAAGGCGTACCCAAATATCACTGATGAAGATATCAGGGCTTGTCTGAACTATGCTGCTGTTCTTGCTGATGAAGAGGCAGGAGTTACGGCGTGAGGATATTTGCTAATGAAAATCTTTTTGAACCCATCATTGACTATTTAAAGAGTATCGGTTACGATGTGCTCAGCATAAGAGATGCGGGGTTGTCCGGTATATCCGATGATGAAGTCTATGAAATGGCATGTAAAGGAAAATATACAATAATAACTATGGATAAGGATTTTTCAAGGATGTTCCGTTTTCCACCGGAAAAATGTGGTGGGATTATTGTTGTCAAAATCTATAAGCGTTCAGTGAACGAGACGCTTTTAATATTTAAGAAGTTTTTTGAATCTATACAAGAAAAAGATATCCTTAATAATCTAGTTATCATTACACCAGAAGGTCTGCGTATAAGAAGAACGAAAAATCCCTAAATTCCCATCCAATTAGGCACTATATTAAAGATTCATCCACTGTTTTGTAACTTTTGACTCGGTTATAACACATACTATTGCTCTAATTACCCTCTTCAATCCTCTGGCATAGCCTTTATCTGCTCAAGCCCTTTGATCGCTTCTTCAAGGGCAGAGTCTATATTAAGGGCCTTCTCGAACTGCCTTTTAGCCCTTTTCTTGAGACCAGCCTTCAGGTAGATATTGCCCAGACTTGCATAATGCTCTGCCCGGAAGGGGTCAAGCTTTATTGCCTCAAGAAGCGATGCCTCGGCATCCTTAAGTCTGCCGGGTATGTTGCTGAGAGATTGAGAGAGATAATACCAGGCCTTAACGGACTTAGGATTGAGCCTTGTTATCCATCGGAATATATCGGAGGCGCCCCAGTAGTTTCCCTTCTTATATTCCTCGATTCCCCTCCTGAACTGCTCATTAAGATCAGCCCGTGACTCCACCTCTTTCGGTCTGACGATCCTTTTGAAGAATTCTGATCTTCTGTCATCATCCTTTAATTCATCATAGGCCTTTGCTATTGCATCAAAGATATAAGTGAGCTTTTCTTTCAACTCTTTATCCTTTGAATTAAAGGCCCTGTCAGGATGATATTCCTTTGCAAGTCTGTAATAATTCCTCTTAATCTCCCCAGGACTTGATCTTTCAGTTACCTGAAGGATGTCGGCAGCATTCATATCTTTCAATCTTTGATAAAGCTCTTCTGCCTTCCTTTTCAGTTCCCTTTCTTCTTCGTTAATAATGACTTCTTTTTCTGAGGCCCTTTTAATCCCTTCCTTAATAAGGTCACTAATATTTATCCTTAGCCCTATGACTTCATCATCTGGTAATTCACCTTCCAGAAATTCATATTCAGCATCTCTCAAACCGAAGATACTATAGATAATCTCCCTCACCTGAAATTTAAGCCCTTCAAAGAGTTGTTTTGGTGTAAGAATCCCGAGTTCTACGAATATCGCACCCTGCTTTTTCCCTGTCCTTTTGAGAATATCAACAGAAATGTCATATTGCTCCTTGCTAATCATGCCTGCCTTGATAAGCATCTCACCAAGCCTTTCATCATCCAGACTCGATGAGGCATAAATGACATCTCCCCTTTTTATGTAGATTTTTTTTACTAAGGCATGCCCTTTTATTATAATCGTGCCTGTTGCCTTTTCTCTTTGAAGAAATTTGAGTATATCAGAAAAACTCAGTTCCTTAAGACTTCCCCTTTTAGGAATATCCAAGGTCTAATGATACCTCCTTACCTCAAACCTGAAGATATCAATCTTTTCACCCTCGAATATACCAGCCTTTAATCTTGCAATCCTGAGTTGTTCCTCTACGGTGTCGACTCCCTCAAGATTGGGTAGCAAGAGACCCCGCCTTCCCCCTGAGGCAACGATTACGCCGTATCTTTTAGGGTCAAGTTCTTTTAGATCTTTAACCTTTTCTGGTGTTGATAGGATGTCAACCGAATAGGATAGGCTCTCGAGTTCATCTTCCTGAACAGGAGGGAATCTGGGATCTTCTGTGGCGGAGCAGATGGCATTTCTAATGATCTCCTCAGCCACATTCCTGCAGGAAGGCATAAAAGTGCCGATACATCCCCTCAGTTGCCCCTGTTTTTTAATTGAGACAAAAACCCCAGCCCTTTCTTTCATTTCCTGGGTTAATGTCTCAGGGACAGGGATGATCCTTTTGTTTTTGACATATTCTTCCACTGCCTTCTTTGCAAGCTCTACAACAGGATGCATTACTTATCCCTTGCTATAGCATAGTCGGCAAGGCTCAACAGGCTATCCCTTCCATGAGATGGTGGGAAGGTGTATAGCTCTCTCTTAGCCTCTGCCATAAATATCTGGGCTGTTCGGAGCGATTCCTCAATAATACTGTATTTGTCAAAAAGATTAAGAACCCTTTCAAGTTTCTCAGAAGAATGATTTCCCCTTATTATCTCTCTTATCTCTGTCCTTTCATCGTCTGATGCACTTTTGAGAAGATAAATAAGAGGGAGCGTAATCTTGCCTTCATCGAGGTCCTTGCCGAGGTTTTTACCGAGGTCCTTTGCCTCAGCAGCATAATCGAGGATATCATCAACCATCTGAAAAACGATGCCTGTTTTCATGCCAAAACGTGCCATAGCCTCTTCTGCCTCCGTGGGTAACCTTCCCAGTATCGCCCCTATCCTGCAGGCTGCAGAGATGAGAGCACCTGTCTTTGCAGATATTATTCTAATATATTCTCCTTCGGTAATGTCAGGGTCTGCAACCTTTTGAAGCTGCAATACCTCTCCCTCTGTCATCATTGTTGTTGCCTCGGAAAGGGCCTCCATTATCTTCTGATTCTTCTGTAAGACAGCAATCCTCAGGGCATTGGCATAAAGAAAATCACCAACGAGTATTGCTATCTGATTTCCCCATATTCGGTGAGAGGCAGGTTTGCCTCTCCTCATCTCAGCACCATCAACAACATCATCATGAAGAAGGGATGCTGTATGGATTGCCTCGATTATACTGGCAAGGGTTATCCTGTCTTTCTCCTGGTAACCAGCAAGCTCTGCGCTTAAGATCAAAAAAAGGGGTCTTAATCTTTTACCACCGCTATTGATAATATGGTCACCTATCAATCTTATGGCTGCACTGTCGCTTGAAAATATCTCCCTCAGTTTGTTTTCAACTTCCCTTAATTCATCTCTATAAGCTGAAATGATATCAACGATGGTCATTTTATATCCTTAATCTCTGAGGGTTTAAAGATCCCTTTCTCGGTTATTATACCTGTAATATACCTTGCAGGTGTCACATCGAAGGCATAATTCTTTGCCTTTACCCCATCAGGTGCAATCTGAACCAGTCCGATCTTCTGATCATCCTCTGATATGATCTTTCCCCTTATTTGGGTGACCTCTGAAGGGTCTCTCTCCTCTATTGGTATATCTTCTCCAGATGGTATTGATAGGTCGATGCTGCTTAAGGGTGCTGCAACATAAAAAGGGATATTGTTTTCCTTTGCAAGGACAGCGAGAGAATAGGTTCCTATCTTATTGGCAACATCTCCATTCCTTACGGTCCTGTCGGTGCCGACAATGACCATATCTATTTTTCCCCTTTTCATTATGGCCCCTGCAGCGTTATCTGGTATGAGTGTTACAGGTATCCCTGCCTGAATCAATTCCCAGGATGTGAGTCTTGCTCCCTGAAGCACAGGTCTCGTTTCATCCACATAGACATGAATCCTCTTACCTTGCTCTGCTGCAACAAACATTGCTGCAGTTGCGGTGCCATATCCGCCTGTAGCTAAGGCGCCAGCATTACAGTGTGTCAGGATTGTGTAACCATCCTTAATTAACTCAGCCCCAAATCTTCCTATTGCCCTATTGACCTCGATATCCTCTTCCAGTATCCTTTTCGCCTCAGTAATAAGCATCTCTTTTAGTTCAGATACCTTTTTATCCTTATTGACAGTGAGCAATCCCTTTATCCT
>JBKBUB010000131.1:0-4626 GCA_046290925.1 Thermodesulfovibrionales bacterium
GAACCACAGGGGAAACAGTATCCCCCCTTACTCGATATTATTGCCATAGCCATAAACTGCCTCTCACCCTCTGTAAGGGCCTTAATAAGAACAGCCCTCTCAGCACAGAAACTGAGCATCAGGGATGGATTCTCAATGTTACAACCACTGTAAATCCTGCCATCCTTTGTGATTAATGAGGCACCAACCTTAAAGCCCGAGTAGGGAGCTATGGCTTTCTTCATTGCCTCTTCAGCAGCCTTAAGGAGTCTATCAATATCTTCAGGGATCATCAGTAATTAAATATCTCGATTAGGTCAGAGATGTCCTTTTCCTCATATCCCTTTGCTAAGAGCCTTTTTTCTTTCATATCCTTTAAGGCCTTATCCCTGTCTCCATTATAAAAAGGGTCGAGTTCTATGGCTTTTTTCAGCGAGGTTGCTGCGTCACCATACCTTCCAATGGCATTATAACAAAGGGCAAGGCCGTAATAGGGAAGGTGAAAACTGGAAAACCTCCTCAGAGACTCCTTATAGGCCTCTATAGCCTCATTGTATCTCTTGAGCCTGTAATAGACCCTTCCAAGGTTATTAAAGGCCTTTTCAACACTCTTATAAAGAGGGTTGGATATTGCTGACTTATAAGCCACCGCTGCATCATCAAACCGATTCATCTTCTCGTAGGCATAGCCGAGATTGTTCAGGGCCTCGGGAAAAGACTTGTCGATCTTCAACGCCCTATCAAAATATTCAACAGCCTTAGGGTAATCTTCGAGTTTCAATAGGTAAATTAAACCAATGGCATTAAGGGAGTCCTTATCATTAGGATTCAATTCGATGGCCTTCTGGAACTCTACAAAGGCAGGCTGGATATTGTTGTCATTCATATAAGATATACCGAGTTGATAGTGCGCAGAGGCCTTCTGGAGCCTCTCCTCGGTGCTTATTGTTGCGCAACTCACAAGAAGAATCGTAATAACCAGCGCTACTGTTCTCATGATGTATCTAAGGTAACAGAAATCGAATTTTAAGTGCAAGTCTATTTGACAAACCAAATCTCAATCTATTAAGATTTTTAGCTATGAACTTTCAGGGTCTCATCCTTAAACTTCAGGAATTCTGGTCTAAGAATGGTTGTGTTTTACTCCAGCCCTATGACATAGAGGTTGGAGCAGGGACATTTCATCCCGCAACATTCTTTAGGGTTCTTGGGCCTGAACCATGGAAGGTTGCCTATGTAGAGCCATCAAGAAGACCCACAGATGGTAGATATGGTGAGAATCCCAACAGGCTACAACATTATTATCAATATCAGGTTGTGCTGAAACCCTCACCGCTGGAAAGTCAGGACATCTACCTCGAAAGCCTTTCCTATATAGGTATAGATCCCCTGAGGCATGACATAAGATTCGTTGAGGACGACTGGGAATCTCCAACATTAGGGGCCTGGGGTCTCGGATGGGAGGTATGGCTTGATGGCATGGAGATAACACAATTCACATATTTTCAGCAAGTGGGTGGTATCGACCTTAGACCTGTTTCTGTAGAGATTACCTATGGCCTCGAGAGGTTAGCCATGTATCTACAAGGTGTTGACAGTGTCTTTGATCTTGAATGGGGAAATGGAATAACCTATGGTGACATCCATCACAAGGCAGAAGTCGAGTTCTCAAGGTATAATTTCGATCTTGCCAGTGTGGACTTATTGACAGACCAATTTGAATCCTATGAGGCAGAGGCAAAAAGACTATGCAGCCTCGGGCTCGTCTTGCCATCCTACGAATTCTGCCTTAAGTGCTCCCATACATTCAACCTTCTCGACGCAAGGGGTGCCTTTAGCGTGACAGAGAGAACAGGTTACATTGCGAGGGTGAGATACCTGGCAAAGCTCTGTGCAGAGGCATATCTCAAACAGAGGGAGGAGATGGGATTCCCACTGCTTCAGAAAAAAGGAGCCACAGATGAATAACCTGCTCCTTGAAATTGGCACAGAAGAGATCCCTGCGAGGTTTTTACCGGATGCGATAGCTCAACTGAGAGATAAATCCTCAGAACTATTTAACAGTAATGCCATAGAATTTTCTGACATCAAGACCTATGCCACACCAAGAAGGCTCGCCCTTATCATAAAGGGAATTTCACCCTTTCAAAAGGACATGGTAAAAGAGATAACAGGACCACCAGCCAGGGTCGCCTTTGATCCTGATGGAAATCTGACCAGGGCAGCAACAGGTTTTGCTAATTCTCAGGGGATTGATGTCTCTGAATTGAAGATAAAAAGGACAGAAAAAGGCGAGTATGTAGTTGCAGAGATAAGGCAAAGGGGCGAGGAGACAAAGACCCTCCTGCCTGATTTACTCAAGAGGCTCATCATGTCACTGCATTTCCCGAAGTCCATGAGATGGGGCAGTGGGAACCTTAAATTTGTTAGGCCCATTCACTGGATACTTGCCCTTTACAGTAACGAAATCGTTCCCTTTGAGATTGACGGCATAAGGAGCGGAAACATAACAAAGGGTCACAGATTTCTATCACCTGCCTCCTTTGTTATCAGGGAGATAAACTCCTATATAAACCTGCTGGAAAATAACTATGTGATAATTGACCAGGATGAGAGAAGAAGGCTGATTCGAGAAGGTTTATCAAGGCTGGCCAATTCTGTAGATGGAAAGGTTATAGAGGATGAAGAGTTGATCGAGACAGTGACACATCTTGTTGAATATCCCACGCCTGTGCTCTGTCAGTTTCAGGATGAGTACCTGAGACTTCCGAAAGAACTATTAATCACTGTCATGAAAGGGCATCAGAAATACTTTGCTATCGAAGACAATGACGGACAGTTAAAGAACCATTTTGTAGTTATCAGCAATACAAAAGATGCCAACTCCGACATGGTCAAGAAAGGTGCCGAAAGGGTTATCAGGGCGAGGTTTGAAGATGCCGCCTTCTATTATGAGGAAGACCTGAAAAGGCCCCTCTCATCACGGATAGAAGACCTGAAAAGGGTTACTTTTCATGAAAGGTTAGGTTCACTCTTTGATAAGACTAACAGGATAGCAAGACTCGCGTCGATACTCTCTGAAAGGCTCTTCCCAGAGAAAAAATCGCTGATTGAAAGGGCTGCATGGCTGTCAAAAACAGACCTGTTAACTGGTGTTGTCAGGGAGTTTCCTGAACTTCAGGGGCTGATGGGTAAGTATTATGCTATAAATGACAATGAAGACCCTGAGGTTGCAGAGTCAATCCTTGAGCAATACCTTCCTACTCATTCAGGAGGAAGGCTGCCTTCAACAGACACAGGCTCTATTCTGTCCCTCTCTGATAAGATGGATAACATAGTTTCTTTTTTCGATCTTGGCTTAAACCCAACTGGTTCCGAGGACCCCTTTGCCTTAAGAAGACAGGCCATCGGCATAATCTCTATTCTTTTGGATAAGGGTTATAAGATAAGCCTCGAGGAGATGGTCAATCTCGCCTCAGAGGGACTGAGTATCGAGACAGAGAAAAAAGTCAGCCTTGTCCGGGATGTAATAAATTTCTTCACACAGAGAATAAGTCCACTTCTCGAATCAAAAGGTATAGAACATGATGTAATAGACTCTATCATTCCAATCGCAGGAAATATCCCTCTCTCAGAAATGATAAAGAGAATAGAGGCGATAACAGCTTTTAAGGAGGCTGGACTCTACAGGCAATTCCTTCTTTCGATCAAACGCATCAGGAATATAATACCAGAGACAGAACTACCAGGAATAAATCAGGACCTCCTGATAGAACCTGCTGAAAAGGCTCTATATTCAGACCTGATGAATGTAAAACCATTGGTAAACGATCTTATGAGACAGAATAAATTCTTTGCCACTCTGGAGTTATTCTCAACGATGATAGAATCCATTAATCGATTCTTTGACTCTGTCCTCGTGATGGATAAGAGAGAGGAAATACGGCTCAACAGACTCTCATTGCTAAAAGAGATCTGGCTACTAATCTCTTTACTGGCCGACATAAGCAAGCTCGCCTGAGTACCAAAATCCTGTACCCGAAAAATGCATTATTTGAGTGTATTACCCAAACGTTGCAAAAATTAGCCTGATATTTTAGTGCGACCGAGCGACTGACTGCAAAGTGACCGAGCGAGGTGCGACTGTCGCACTGTCGCACTATCGCACTATCCCATTTATGCAACTGGTGGGTGTAGCACTAACGTTTCTGTTATAATTTATTTTATGAAAGAACAATCTACTAAAGACTTGTTCGAAAGGCTCAATGCAATATTCAGCAGAACAGAGGAAGTGGCATTCGCATATTTATTTGGTTCATTTGCACGGGGAGATGACTTCCCCATCAGCGATATAGCGGTTTATTTGAGCAGAAAGGCTTCTCTTGCCGATGAATTAAGGCTTTATTCCATTATCAGTCGAGAGCTTAAACATGACAACATCGATCTGATCATACTTAACAATACAGATAACATCATACTTCTTGATGAGATTGTCAGATACGGAAAAGTGGTTTGCGATAGAAACCCTTCCTTAAGAGAGTCCTTTGAGTTGATGGTCCTGCATGATGCTATACCCGAACGTTGCAAAAATTAGCCTGATATTGGAGGCTGGCATGGTGAAAAAACTTTTATCTGCGATACCTATAG
>JBKBUB010000132.1:0-3462 GCA_046290925.1 Thermodesulfovibrionales bacterium
AGGACTGTGGCCAATAATATTTGGGAAGGAGTAGCACTTGTTAAGGTCATGTTTAAGCCTTATATTCTCTTCCCTTAATCTCTTAACATCGAGGGCCCTTTCAATGAGGAGGAGAAACTCATCAAGGGAAAATGGCTTTGTTATGTAGTCAAAGGCGCCAAGTTTCATTACCTCTACGGCATCCCTTATGGTCCCAAAGGCGGTCATTACAATGACCTGGCTGTCTCCCTGGCTCGAAATCTCTCTGAGGATATTTGTTCCATCTATATCAGGCAGTCTCACATCCGTTACTATTACACTAAAGTGATTGCCTTTGATGGCCTTTAATGCTTCTTCTCCTGTCTCAAAGGAGAAAACATCATAACCTTTTGACTTAAGGGCATCCTCGAGGGTAACCCTCATGATTTTATCATCTTCGATTATCGCGATTGTTTCCTTCATATGACAGGGAAGGAGAGTGTAAATTTGCTTCCCTTTCCTACCTCGCTTTCTACTGCGATATCCCCATTATAGTTTTTCATTATCTCGTAGCTCAACCACAGTCCGAGCCCTGTCCCTTCACCAGGTGATTTTGTTGTAAAAAAGGGGTCAAAGACCCTTCCAATGTCTTCTTGAGCAATCCCTGCGCCTGTATCTATCACATCAATCATGACCTTTGAATCTTCCCTGTAGCCGACGACCTTCAGGCTTCCTCCATTGTTCATAGCCTGAATGGCGTTTATAAAGAGATTAAGGATTACCTGCTGAAAGTCATGGGGATCGATATAGATGTTAAGACCCTCTTCTATCTCTTTGGAAAAAAGAATTTTACCCTTTCTTAGTCTATATTCGATAAAGGAATAAATCTCATTTATAGCCTTTCCTATGTTCAGGTTTACAGGTTTGTGTTCCCCCTTTCTCGCCATCCAGAGGAGCTTACCAACAGTCCCTTCGATCCTTTCAAGGCCTTCCTTTATGAGGTCAAGATACCTTTCTCTGAAGGCAGGATTATCACCATTTTGTTTTAGCATCTGAAGGCAGTTAAATAAACCACCTAAGGGATTATTTATTTCATGGGCGACACCAGAGGCTAATATCCCTATAGAGGCGAGTTTTTCTGATTGTACCAGTTTTTCGTGTGTCTTCTTTATCTCTTCATTTGCCTGTTTTATCCTCTCGATCATGCTGTTAAACCTCTCTCCGAGGATTGCAAGTTCATCCTTTCCCTTCACCTCCACCTTCACATCGAGATAATCACCGCTCGTCTTTTCCATTGTATTGGCAAGATGTGTAATAGGTGTTATAAATCGTCTACTTAGAAATATGATTATAACAAAGCCGACAGCAAGCAACAGGATGGTAAAGACTACTATATTTCTTATCATTGTTGTAATCTCGTGTTCTACCTTTTCAAGGGATATGGAGAATTTAAGGGTGCCCCATCTTTTTTTACCAATCGACAGAGGTACCCCGAAATCGAGTGCCTTGTGACCTCCGTGATTCATACTCTGTATGACCGTTGAGGATGTTTTTAATGCCTTAGAGGTTAAGGTATCGGTGTAAACCTTGCCGTATTCTGATATATCATTATGGGATATAACCCTGCCATCCTCGTCTAATATCGCTATGTAAAGCAGATCCATATCCTGTCTATTAAAGATCTCCATTATATAGTTATCGAGGAGACCACCTTCCTCAACAAGGCCGAGTCTCTCGTAAATAAGGTCATTAATTATTGGGATCGCCAATGTTTCACCAAGGAGTTGACCCTTTCTTTCGAATTCCCTGTAAAGTATAGACTTTTCTCTCTGGACAGCCATATACCCGATTATAGTCATGAGCAATATAATCGCCACTGTTGTTATGATGATGAATTTTGACTGAATGCCTGAACCTGAGAATGTCTTTATCATAACCGTATCTTTGGATGACACCCCTTTCCACAGGTCTGTGGCACGGCATTAATCATAACTCGTATCTCCTTATAATCATCATCAGTAGCTACAGTGAAGCCATAACGGAGGTCTTCATCGAGACGCTTCAGTATATTCTGATGTTTTGGGTTTGACGGATTCAGTTCGAGAAGAGCAGACTTTATACTTTCGGCTACTGAAAAAGGTGTCTTTGCGCCTACAACAAGGGGCCCTGTTGGTATCTCCGCTGATTCTGCCATCGTTTCTAAACCGAGTTTCATATATTTACGTGCAACAGAATCCCTTACAGCACCTGCATCGTATTGTCCCTTCAGAATCGCCTTTACAACAGAGTCATGGTAGTCAAAATTTGTATAACTTTTAAGGTCATTAAGGTGGATACCCGCATTAGCCAGGAGATACCTTGGCATGAGATTTCCTGATGTAGATTTAGAGGCAGAAAAGGCGACCCTTTTCCCTTTAAGGTCGGAAAGTTCAGTAATTGGGGAATCTTTTTTCTTTATTATTACGCTCTTATAGATTGCCCTTCCATCTTGTCCTTTGGGCTTGATAATACATATTGCACCATATCTTGCCTTTGCCTCGAGATAAGTAAGAGGCCCTAAAAGGGCGATATCAACCTCTCCCTTGCCGAGGGCATTTACAGTATCTTCGTAATTCTTCTTCAAGACGAGTTCATATGTGTATAGTGTTTTTTCTGAGAGATAATCGAGGAGGGGCTGATATTTCTCATACATGATCCTTGGATTATCCCTCGGTATTACTCCAAAAAAGATGGTCTCTTTATCCTTATCTCCCTTGTAAATAGCAGAGTTATTAGATACGAGTTTTTCCATCTTTCTTATGGAGTCATAATCACTGTCGGAAATATTTACAAACCCGTCTATCATCATCGCCTCGAGGATTGCCTTGCCTCTTTTATCCTTGTTCATATTCAGGAAGGCCTCTTTCATCCTTTTCTTTATCTCAGGATTTATATCCCTCGTAACAACGACAGGTGGTATGGCAAAGGGAGGGGAAACCTTTATAATTTTTGTCTGCTTTGTATAGGGAGAGTTTTTCTTAATCATATATTCATAGACGATACTCTCAACAGCAGCTCCATCCACTATCCTTTTAGCCACCATCTCAACAGATTTATTGTGGCTGTAACTATAAACGGTCCTCTTGAAGAATCTTTCCGGGGTGAGTCCCTTTGTCTTCAAGAGATAGGTTGGGTAAAGCTTGCCCGTGTTAGACCTTGGATCGACAAAGGCGAAGACCTTTCCACTCAAATCATCAAAGGATTTAAAAGGGCTATCTTTATGAACGATTATATATGAGTGATATAACGCCTTTCCATTTACTGACGGTGCTACAAGGAGTTCCACACCAAATCTCTCGCGGTTTCTCACATAAGGAGAAGAGCATATAAAGGCCACCTTAACCTCTCCCCTTTCGAGTAAGGCGTCCATCTCTTCATAGGTTCTTCGGTGTACCATCTGGACGGGCTGTTTTATATAGTCGCCTATATAATCAATAATCTCCTGGTAATACTTTACTGCGTCAA
>JBKBUB010000132.1:3472-4617 GCA_046290925.1 Thermodesulfovibrionales bacterium
CTTGCCATGGCAGCAGGGGAAAAGAGAATAAAAAACAGGATTATAAAAGCCATCGCTATGAAGAAAAGCCTCATATTTTATTATGACTTAATTTGTATTCTTTAACAAGGGGTCGCTTCCAGGTCAGTTGACTTTTTTAGATGAAAGATGTTTAATAATTATAATTAGCAAATTATTTGAGTGGTTAATGAAAAAGGCCAAGGAACTTACAGAAGAAGAAAAAAAAGAGATGCCTCTTTATCCTATTGGCGTTGTATCAGAACTCCTCGGCACGACAGACCAGACCCTCAGGCTTTATGAAAAACATGGTCTCATCAAACCTGCAAGGAGAAATAAGAATCGATTCTATTCTGAGAATGATATAAAATGGCTCAGGTGCGTGAGGGAATTAATCCATGTTAAGAAGATAAGCATCGAGGGAATAAAAAAACTACTTGACTATGCACCTTGCTGGGAGATAACCGATTGCCCTGAAGAGAGAAAGGGGAAATGTACAGCCTATGTGGATCGTTCAAAACCTTGCTGGGAACTGAACAGCATGATATGTAATAAGGAATCGGGTAAAAAGTGCGAGGATTGCATTATCTTTTTGTCCCGGAGAAGGGTTGAAAAGAAGGCTTCTTAAATCAGTCGTAATCAGGTCTATCCCCAATCAGACCCCTGAAAATTCCCCTGAATGTTGAGTATTCCCTTGGCTCTGTTCCCTTTCTAAAATACTCTCTTATCCCCTGTGATGGGTCATTAACGAGAAGTCCATTTGATGGGTCTATATAGTAACTCACTATACCGTCAGGGACAGGAAAACCAAGAGGCTCTCCAGAATCTATTGACTTAACAAAATTAAGCCAAATGGGAGAGGCTGCTTTTGCTCCACTCTCCTGATTTCCAAGGGGCCTCATATCATCAAAACCTACCCAGACACAGGCAACAATATCAGGGGTATAACCTACAAACCAGGCATCCCTGTAATCATTAGTAGTTCCTGTTTTGCCGGCAACAGGCCTTCCCAGGGCCTTAACCCTCCATCCTGTTCCATAATTTACCACATCCTCCATCATCGAGGTGATAAGGTAGGCTGTCTCCTGTGAGATGACCTGCTCACCCTCGGGCTCATTACTCTCTACTACAGAACCCTTTGCATCTGT
>JBKBUB010000133.1:0-4611 GCA_046290925.1 Thermodesulfovibrionales bacterium
CTGTCATGCCACTGTAAGGAGTTTCAATCCCAAAGATATTTAAAAGGGCGTTATTTGCAATCAGGACCTTATCCTTTTCATCAATAATCAAAAGTCCTTCTTCCATATTCTTCAGGACTAATTCTATAGTTTCCTTTTTCCTGTCAGCCTCTATAAGCTTATTCTTTAACTCCTCGACCATGTGAATGATAGGACCAGCCAGCTGGTTCAGCTTACTCCCTTCATCTACAAAGAGCTTTCTGTTAAGATCTCCTGATGCCACATCATCGCAAAACTCTATAATCTTCCTCATATCTCTTTGCAGTCTCTTTGATTGATAAAGCCACAACAAGGAAATAACCAAAAAAATAAAAAAAGACGATGCTATAAATAGCAAGGCCATAGTCTTTTACTCGTTTTCTTCAGGGGCCTCGAAATAATAGCCTGCTCCGCGGCGGGTCTTTATATACCTTGGTCTTGAGGGGTCATCCTCTATCTGTTGCCTCAGCCTCCTTATATGGACATCCACTGTCCTTGGCTCAACATAGACCTCATCACCCCATACAGCATCGAGAAGATTTTCCCTTGTAAATATCCTCCCCTTTCTTTCAGCGAGATAGAGCAGAAGCTTGAACTCTGTTGTGCTTAATTTTATATCCCTGCCTTTTACTCGGACAGCATATCTTTCCCTGTCTATCTCGATGTCCCCTATCCTGAGTATCCCTTTTTCAACCTCCTCTTCCTTTCTCCCCGCCCTTCTCAGCAATGCCTTGACCCTTGCGACAAGCTCCCTCGGACTGAAGGGCTTTGTCACATAATCATCAGCGCCCATCTCAAGGCCTATTACCCTGTCTATCTCCTCAGCCTTTGCTGTGAGCATTAGTACAGGTAGATGAGAAAGTCTCGAATCAGACCTTATGAATCTAAGTAACTCGAGTCCATCCATGCCTGGAAGCATCAGGTCAAGTATGAGGAGATCAAAGAGATTGTTTTTCAGTTTTGAAAGGGCATCCTCTCCATCATGGGAGGCATGAACAGAAAAGCCCTCTTTTCTAAGATTATAGGAGACAAGCTCTACCAGATCCTTTTCATCATCTACTATGAGGATACTCTTCATAAATTAAGATTACATAATCGGTACTTTTTATGCAAATCAATCCTTCCTGCTTACTAAATCAGGTCAGACAGAAAAATCTTTCTTGACAAAGGCTGAAAATCTATGATAGAAATTCAGTCAAGTGTATATGTAAATGCTAAAAGGAGGATTAAGATGAATCCAGAAAATCTGAAGTATCATAAGGAACACACATGGGTAAGGGTCTCGGGTAAGAGGGCGACAGTGGGGATTACGGATCATGCTCAGGAGGCGCTCGGAGATATCGTTTATATTGATCTGCCCGAGGTAGATTCAACTGTTGAGGCAAATAGCGAATTTGCTGAAATCGAGTCAACCAAGGCGACATCATCAATCATAGCTCCTGTGAGCGGCACTGTTATTGAGGTTAATGAAGACCTCGCTGAATCCCCTGAGATTATCAATGAGGAACCCTATGGGAAGGGCTGGATAGCGGTAATCGAGATGGACAACGAATCCGAACTCGATGAACTCATGGATGCCTCTGAATATGAGAATTATCTCGAAGAGGAGGGGAAATGAGGATCGTCATCTTAGGCGGTGGTCCTGCTGGGTATGTCGGTGCCCTTAAGGCCGCTCAGTTAGGGGCTGAGGTAACAGTTGTTGAGGACACAGAAGTGGGGGGAACCTGCCTAAATAGAGGTTGCATCCCTACAAAGACCCTTATAGCCTCTGCAGAGGTGCTCAATAAGGTTAGGAACAGTGCCGAGTATGGCCTTGAGCTTAATGGTTCTGTATCTCCAGATATCCAGAAGATTATTGATAGAAAGAATAAGGTTGTCTCAATTCAGGTTAAGGGTATAAGGTCGCTCTTTAAGAGTTGGGGAGTGAACCTTATCGAGGGTAAGGGGATATTGCTCAGCCCTGAGAAGATCGAGGTTGAGAAAAGGGACGGCACAAGGGAGATCATAAATGCAGATAGGATCATAATAGCAACAGGCTCGAGACCTGCCCAGATACCGACCTTCCCCTTTGATGGAGAAAGAATCCTATCGAGTGATGATGCCCTTAATATCAGGGAGATACCAAGGAGTCTCTTAATTGTAGGTGCTGGTGTTATAGGGTGTGAATTTGCCTGTATTTTTTCTGAATTTGGCACGGAGATAACAATTGTTGAGATGTTGCCAAGGGCTGTATCGACAGAGGACGTAGAGGTATCGGAGTTACTCGAAAGGGAGTTAAAAAAGAAGAAGATAAAACTCATAACAGGAGTCAGCGTTACCAGGGTAGAAGGAGCCAGGGATGGAATGCATGCCTATCTCTCTGATGGAAAGGAGATAGTGACAGAGAAAATCCTTGTATCGATAGGAAGGGCATTGAATAGTGAAAATATCGGTCTCGAGGCAGTTGGTGTCCATAAAGGTCCTCGAGGGGAGATTGTGGTGAATGAAAAGATGGAGACTAATATCAGCGGCATATATGCTGCTGGTGATGTAACGGGCGGTATCCTCCTTGCCCATGTGGCATCAAGGGAAGGCATAGTTGCAGCGGTCAATGCCTGCGGCGGTGATGCAAAGATGGATTATTCAGTTGTGCCGGCAGCCATATTCACATCTCCTGAAATAGCCTCTGTTGGGCTCAGGGAGCAGCAGGCTTCCGAAAAGGGACTTAATATAAAAACTGGTCATTTTCAGTTCAGGGGTCTTGGAAAGGCTCATGCAATGGGAGAGATTTCAGGCTTTGTAAAGATAATATCCGATGCAAAGGATGACAGGGTCTTAGGCGCTCATATCATAGGCCCCCATGCCTCAGACCTGATCCACGAGATTGCTGTGGCAATGAATGCTGGTCTGAAGGTGAAGGATATAGCAAAGACAATTCATGCCCACCCTACTCTCGCAGAGGGTATAATGGAGGCCTCTGAGGATGTCCATGGAGAAGCAATCCATATTCCCAGAAGATAAGAGATGTCTCCCTCAATAACAGAGACTAACTGGGTTGACCTGGCAAGAAAAAGGAATCCCGAGGTTTTCTCAGAACTCGATACCTTTTTAAAAGCCACTGATAGATTCTTCAATACTGACAATCTCCCCATATCACGGGAAGACCTGACCAACAGGAACTTCTACCATGAGTTGATTGCGGTCAGAGAGGTCATACTGAGGATTGTTAGCCTTCTCGAGATGGTTATACCTGAAGGTAAGAGGAATGTGTACTGGTTTCAGAAATTTGCCCAGACAAAACTCCTCTCTGATAGAAAGAGAGATGCCCTCAGGGAAGAGCTTTACAGACAGGATACCCCTGAAAAGAGCCTTCTCCTACTTTATGATTCCTTTGTCAATCTCAAGGGATTGGTATCTGATATTATCCGGACAGAACATATACCCTTTCTTACCTTCAGTAATATAGGTCAATTAATAGGAAAGGAGATTGGAGAGAATATCTTTTTCAATCCCTTCAAAAAGGAAATAGACCCTGATATAGATGTCATAGACAATAGAGAGGTATCGAGGATCGTAAAGTCTATTACAGATAAAGAGGCAAAAAAATATGTTTCCCTTATTCTTTTGAATCTCTTTAAACTCCTCAGGTACTTAAGAAGTGTTGACAATTCTCAGAGATTCGGTTCCTTGAGTGCCGCTGCGGTTATACTTATACTGATTCGCTCCGAGATAGAAGTATTCAGGGGTTACTTAGACAGGTCTGCAAATTCTATTAAAGATAACGCCCTATCGATGCTGTTTAAGGCTATAGGGTATCAATTCTCAATGGAATCAAAGAGGGTCTATAATCAGGAACTAAAGGAGATATTCAGGAACAGATCTATCTCCCATCTTAAGGCCAAGATAGAGAACAGTCACGGGATATTAAAGAATCTTTCGGAACAAAGCGTAATACAGATTGTCCAATTCTTTGCCCCGAATGTTAAGGGTGAGGATGTATTTGAGAGTTTTATAACGAGGCTTGAACAGTCTCTGAAATTGAGGGATGACATTATAATTCTTGAGAAATTTCTCAAACTCTTCGAGGATTCAAAATCTATGGAAGATAGACATAAGGTCTTTGATGCAATGATAAATTACATGCTCTATTTTCAGAGTTTTACCTTCAGGCTTCTGAGATACGAGGACTATGAGGAGTTTTCATCCTTTTTTGATAAGGTTTTATCTCTCGGTAGGGGAATAAATGAAAGTGACATTCAAGGACTTCTCGAAGAGGTTCATAAATTCAGAATCTTTGTGGAAACCTGTATCAGGCAGATCTCTAATAGGGCTGAACTCCTGAATATCCCGCCTGATATGAACAAGATAGACGATAACATTAGGCAATATCTGCAATAGGAGGGAGACTTTACCTTAAAGTTGCATAAATTAGGAGGCTGGCATGCCTCAAAAACTTTTATAATGCGATTTGATATTTAAGGTGATAGCTTAACTCATATAAGCAGATATTGCTCAAAAATTTATTTAACTCGATGATTTTATTGAATTATCTTGAATTGGTGTATGGATAAAAATATGCATAACACAATCAGTTCACGGTACACTAAGGTATCG
>JBKBUB010000134.1:0-4586 GCA_046290925.1 Thermodesulfovibrionales bacterium
TGCGTTCTGTCTGGGATGGGTGCGAGGCTCAAAATATAGGCTTAAGGCTTTAGGCGATAGGCGATCGGAGAGAGGCAAGCAGCCTATTCTCTTCAGCCTTCAGCCTTCAGCCTTCAGCCTATAGCCTATTCACCGCTTCACCTATTAACCTATTAACCAAATATCAGGCTAATTTTGCAACGTTTGGGTTTATTGTATAATTGAAGACATGAAAGGTCTATTAAATTTTCTCTTTAAACCCCTTGTATTCTTCTTTATTGCGACTATCCTGTTATTGTTTCTCTTTGAAAGAGACCTCTTTGCCGCTCCTCTCAGGATAGGATTGACCCTCGGCCTTACAGGAAAGTATGCAGAGATGTCAGAGATGCAAAAGAAGGGATTTGAATTATGGGTCTCAGAGGTTAACAAGAAGGGAGGTCTTCTTGGCAGGGAGATTAAGCTTATTATTTATGACGACAAGAGTGATCCCACAGTAGCAAAAGGGCTTTATGAGGCTATGATTGATAATGAAGGCGTTGACCTTATCTTTGCCCCCTATTCGAGTGAGATAACAGAGGCTGTTGCCCCTATTGCTGAAAGACATGGCTATCCAATGATTGTCTCAGGTGCCTCTGCGGACAGGATATGGCAGAGAGGATATAGGTATATCTTTGGCCTCTATACACTTCTGCCAGTAGATACGCCCAGGGCTTCCTCGAACTCCTTGTAATGAACAATATCGATGATTTAGCCATATTATATGCTGATGATGCTTTTTCGGTGGCTGTGGCTGAAGGAACCAAGAAATGGGCGGAAAGGCTTGCCCTTAAGGTAAGATATTTTAAGGGTTTTCGCAAGGGAGAGAAAAGATTCGATCCATTTCTTGCAGAGGCAAGGGCATCAAAAGCAAAGGTATTGATAATCTGTGGCCACTTAGAGGAGTCAGTTCAGATAAAACGCTCTTTGGAAAGGGTTGGATGGAGGCCAATATATTTTGCAACGGTGGGTCCCGCAACGGATAGGTTTTATGAGATGCTCGGTGTTGATGCTGAACTGACCTTTTCATCCTCTCAATGGGAGTCCAATTTATCATCCCCAATTAGCAGAGAATTTTACGAATCCTTTCTTAAGACCTATGGAGTTAAGCCAAATTATCATGCTGCCACAGCCTATGCAGCGGGTCAATTAATTGAACAGGCTATACAGAAAGCGGCTATCTTTAATAGGGAAAGACTCAGAAAGGTCTTATCCCATATGGAGGCCTTGACAATTATAGGAAGATATAAGGTTGACAGATCTGGCATCCAGAAAGGGCATCAGAACTTCATAATCCAGTGGCAGGGCGGGAAGAGAGAAATCGTCTGGCCTGAACCTGCCAGGACAGCAAGGCCATTGTTAAAATGAAGAAGAATATATTTAAAAGTCTTGCCTTCAGGGTTGTGGCTCCAGTTATGGCGGTCACTGCCATAATCGGGATTATTGTTTACCTCTTTCTCCTCAGAAATATATCCGATTTTGCTGAAGGGCAGATAAGGTCTTCCTTAGCGGAGATGGGAAATGATGTTTATGAGATCTTCGACAGAACGGTGAATGAACTTTCCTCAAAGGGTCTCCTTAACAATGAGAGGGCAGTGAGGATAGAAAAGGCCAGGGCTATTGCAAAGATAGAGGAATTTCTTAAGAGTAGTAACCTTGGGGGCTTTATAATCGAGGATGGCAAGGAAAGGCTAAATACAGGCGGTTTGTCCCATGACCTACCTGATATAATTGAAAAAACCATGAAGGAACAAAGACTTTCGAGGATTCATTTTGGCGACCGTGTATATTATGTTTATCACACCTATTTCGAACTCTGGAACTGGCATGTCATATTATTAAAGGGTGCTGCTGATTTCTCCTCATTGATAAGAAAGGTCCGGCTCCTCTATATAATTACAGGCTGCATATTACTCTTGAGTGCCCTCTTTCTTATGGTTTATCTCAGAAAGACCCTCCAGGAACTTACAAGGAAGATTATAGATTCACTCAAAAATAGAGAAACCATTGAGTATAAGGGTATCGAGGAATTTGAAAATCTAAGCAGGCAGATAAATATTATAAGGGAGGACCTTGAGAGAGAGACAGAACATCTCAATTATATATATTACATATCAGCAACAAAGAAGGGAGAGGCCTTTTTTGAAGAGGTTGTCAGGACAATAAACCATCTCTTTGGACTTAATTCACTCATAGCAAGGATTGACGAGGGTGGTTCACAGGGGCATGTAATAGCAATGTACATTGATGGTGAAGTAAAAAAGGGCTTTGACCTGCCACTGATAGGGACACCCTGTCAGGATGTGATGGAAAAGGGACATCTCGTTGTTATAGAAAAGGATGTCTCAAATCTTTATCCAAACGCAAGGGTATTGAAAGAAACAGGCGCTGTCTCTTACATAGGTTTTGCGATCTTTAACAGAAAAGGAGAACCACTCGGTATATTGAATGCCTTCGGTAGGGAAACGGAATTTTCCGAGTCCGACATAAAGGTCCTTCAGACCCTCGGCCAGATAGTAGCGAGTGAGATAGAAAGGATTGAAGAAGAAAAGGAGAAAGAAAGGATAAGGGAACATTTATTGCAGGCCCAGAAGATGGAGGCAATAGGCACACTCGCAGGCGGTATAGCCCATGACTTCAACAACATGCTCCAGGGTATACTCGGCTATGCCTCTTTGCTTAAATTGAAGATATCCGAGACAGACCCCATTTATAGACCACTCGATGTAATCGAAAGGACTGCTGAGAGGGCTGCTGAGCTAACGAGGCAACTCCTCGGTTATGCCAGGAAGGGGAAATTCCTTGTAGAGACCCTTAACCTTAATAACCTTGTTGGTGAGGTTATGAAGATAATAACAAGGACCTTTGATAGGGCGATAGAGATAAAGACAAGGCTTTCAGATGATATATGGTCTATTGAAGGCGATAAGAGTCAAATAGAGAATGTCATCCTGAATCTCTGCGTAAATGCGAGGGATGCTATGCCTACCGGAGGCATTTTGACTATTGAGACCTATAATAAGGAGGTTTTGGAGGGAGAGTTTCCCTTTTCCTGGGCAATACCTGGAAGGTATGCCGTGATTAAGGTTACTGATACAGGCACGGGCATGGATGAGGAGGTTAAGAAACATATCTTTGAACCCTTCTTCACTACTAAGGGGATAGGTAAGGGGACAGGAATGGGTCTTGCGATGGTTTATGGTGTTGTAAAGAATCACAACGGCTTTATAACAGTTGATAGCGAGCCCGGGAAAGGCTCAATCTTCACAATATACCTTCCTGCCTCCGAGACAAAGACCGAAGAGAAAATGGAGGAGATAAGAACTCCTGTCACAGGGACAGGCACAATACTCATAATTGATGATGAGGAAGCGATAAGGAATCTCCTCAGTGATTCCCTTTCAGGTCTTGGTTATAACACAATAGAGGCATCGAACGGAAGAGAGGCAATAAATTTTTATCTATCAAACAAGGATAAAATCGACCTCGTCATACTCGACCTTATCATGCCTGTTATGGGTGGTGAAGAGACCCTTATCAGGCTCAAAGAGATAAACCCTAATGTGAAGTTATTGATAGCAATAGGTTATGGAGTAAGTGAAACACTAAAGGATGTATTAAGAGACAAGGGAATAAACGGATTTATTAATAAACCCTTCAATATTGCTGAAATATCCGAGATGATAAAGACCGTTTTGAGCACATGAATCAAGGAATGTCGAGTCTATCGAGTATCGTATAGAGACCTCTTAGGGCTGATGAGTCCCCTGGTAATTTAAAGAGGGGTATCCCCTTAAGGTCATATTCAAAGATCATATCATCCTGTGGGATTGTGCCCGCCACAGTTAATCCATATTCGGAAGCAAGGTTTGTAAGTCGTTCCCCGTTATCACCTGAAACCCTGTTTATTATCAATCTCCTTTTTTCAATATCGAGATTCAATTCATCAACAAGATTATTAATTCTTCTTGCTGTCTGGACACCCTTTACTGTCGAATCACTCACGATGAGGAGCAGATTTACCCTGTGGGTCGTACGACGCGATAGGTGTTCCATTCCAGCCTCATTGTCAATAACCACATAAGGGTATGTCTCTGAGAGTTTATCTGTATATTTTCTTATTATGTTGTTTGCAGCACAGTAACAACCGGGCCCCTCAGGTCTACCCATAACGAGGAGGTCGAAACCTTCTGATTCAATCAAAGATTGCTGTACCTGATAATCGAAGAGTTGCTCCATGCTCATCCCTCCAGGCCTGTCGGCACCACTTCTTACAACCTGAAGGGATTCCTCTCTCAATGAACCAATCGTAGCATGAACCTTGACCCCCAGGGCCTCATTAAGGCAAGAATTGCTATCGGCATCTACAGCGAGGACGGGCCCGCGTCTTTGCTCAATAAGGTATCTTATAGTAAGGGCTGCTATGCTGGTTTTGCCAGTTCCACCCTTTCCTGCAAGGGCAATTATGTATGCCATTTCTATTATCTCCTTAATCCTAAGAATGCAACCCAAAATGCATTCAAAATAATGCGGATGTTGAATAAACCCACCAGTTGCATAAATTTTGGAGG
>JBKBUB010000135.1:0-4580 GCA_046290925.1 Thermodesulfovibrionales bacterium
TTATTGAAAGGGACCTGGAGAAATGTATACTCTGTGGCAGATGCGTTAAGGTTTGCGATGAGGTCCAGGGCGTAGGTGCGATTGATTTTGGATACAGGGGATTTAATTCCAAGATATGCACACCCTTCGAAAAGGACCTCGATTGTGAGTTCTGTGGTCAGTGTGTTGCTGTCTGCCCAACGGGTGCCCTTACTGGAAAGCAGTGGGCATTCAAGGGAAGACAGAAGGATGTTAAAGAGGTTGATACTGTTTGCACATTCTGCGGAACAGGCTGTAACATTACCCTTCATATAAGGAGGAACGAGGTTGTGAGGGTTACCTCAAAGGAGGATACCTGGAATGAAGGCTGGTTGTGTGTAAAGGGAAGGTTTGGATATAAATTCATAAACAGCCCTGATAGGTTAACAAAACCCCTTATACGGATTACGGATAAAAAGTTTTCAGCTGAATTGGGCGATCCCCTCTCTAACTTCAGAGAGGCCACATGGGAAGAGGCCCTTGATTTAATAGCATCGAAGTTAAAAGAGATAAAGGAAAAGAGCGGTCCTGATTCCATCGGAGGATTATCCTCGGCAAGGTGCACAAATGAAGAGAATTATCTCTTCCAGAAATTCATGAGGGCCGTGATAGGTACGAATAATGTTGATCACTGTGCCCGTCTCTGACACGCCCCAACTGTTGCCAGTCTGGCAACAATATTCGGCTCAGGGGCCATGACAAACTCGATTAATGAGATCGAGGGTATGGAGGTCATCTTCATAATAGGCTCTAACACAAAGGAGACCCATCCGGTTATTGCGAATAAGATGATAAAGGCCTACAGGAAAGGTGCAAAGATAATAGTTGCAGATCCGAGAAGGGTTCCGATGGTGAAGTTTGCAGATGTATTCTTAAACATAAAGCCAGGGACAGATGTTGCTTTGTTAAATGCCATGGCTCATGTGATCCTTAAGGAAGGCCTTTATGACAGGGCTTTTATTCATGAAAGAACAGAAAACTTTGACGACTGGAAAGGGTCTCTCGATGAATATACACCTGAATATGCAGAGACCGTTACAGGGGTTCCAAAAGAGGATATAATCAGGGCAGCAAGGCTTTATGGCAGTTCAAAGAGGGCTGGTATATTCTACACAATGGGCATAACTCAGCATACCGTTGGAACGGATAATGTTAATGCCATAGCAAATCTTGCCCTTCTTACAGGCAATATTGGCAGGAGATTTTCTGGGATAAACCCTCTCAGGGGGCAGAATAATGTCCAGGGTGCCTCTGATGCTGGTGCACTGCCGAATGTGTACCCGGGCTATCAGAGGGTTGATCTACCCGATGTCAGGCATAAGTTTGAAGAGGCCTGGGGGGTAAAGCTATCTCCTGAACCGGGAATGAAATCTACGGAGATGATACCTGCTGCAGCAGAGGGGAAGATAAAGGCGATGTATATAATGGGTGAAAACCCTGTTATTACAGACCCTAATATAAATCACACAGTTAAAGCACTTCTAAACCTCGATTTTCTCGTTGTTCAGGATATATTTCTTACTGAGACGGCAGCCCTGGCTGATGTAGTGCTTCCTGCTACATCCTTTGCGGAAAAGGATGGAACTTTTATAAACACCGAGAGAAAGGTTCAGAGGATAAGAAAGGCTATTGAGCCACCTGGTCAGGCAAGGCCTGATTATGAGATAATAATGGAACTTTCAAGAAGGCTCGGTTACAGCATGGATTATAACTCCCCTGAGGAAATACTCGAGGAATTTGGAAGGCTCTGGCCTGCCCTCGGAGGAATAACCTATTCGAGACTCGAAAAAGGAGGGATTCAGTGGCCTTGTCCGACCCGTGACCATCCAGGAACGGAATATCTTTATAAGGCAGGTTTTCCCAGAGGAAAGGTGCATTTTACACCTGTGAATTATATCCCCCCTGCCGAGATAACAGATAGTGAATATCCCTTTACCTTAACAACAGGAAGAAACCTATTTCAGTATCACGCAGGTTCGATGACGAGGAGGGTTGAGTCTATTGAGAGACACGCTGGAGAACCTTATGTCGAGATCAATCCTAATGATGCTAAAGAAATGGGGATCAAAGACGGAGAGATGATCAATGTTATTTCAAGGCGTGGAAGTGTGAGGATTAAGGCGAGGATTACAAGAAGGGTGGCAAGAGGAATTGTGTTTATACCTATGCATTACAGAGAGGCTGCTGCCAATGTCTTAACGAATGACAAGGCCCTTGATAGATTTGTCAAAACGCCAGAATTCAAGGTCACGGCTGTAAAGGTCGAGAAATAAGAAACAATGAAATCGAATGAGATATTAAGAGAACAAATATTATTTGAGAACCTGAGTGAAGAAGAACTTCTGAGGATTAAGGGGCTTCTAAAGGAGGTTACGTTCAAAAAAGGCGATAGCATCTTTGCTGTAGGAGAGGAAACAAGGGGTATATTCCTCATACAATCAGGAAAGATAGAAATCTTTAAATCAACGGTTGATGGCTGGAAACAGACACTCTCGGTTCTTGGGCCCGGAAGTTTTTTTGGCGAGCTCTCTATAATAGAAGACCGCAGGCACGAGGCAAATGCTGTTGCCATTGAAGATTCAGAGCTATTTTTGATCGCAAAGGAAGATTTTAAGCGAATCGAGAGAGAAGATCTCGAACTTGCAGTGAAGATACTCAAGAAGCTTGTTACCGTATTGAGTAAGAATTTGCGACAAATGAACGATGTTTTTCTTAAGGCCCTTGTCAGTTATTGATTCTTTCCATTATCTGCCGGTAATATTTAAGAGCCTTGATTTTCAGGGCATCATAGGAAATTGATAAATAGGAGGAAGTTATGCCACTTGATCCAACGAAACATGCTGACTGGGAGATAGCCGAGGCAGCAGAAAAGCACATGAAGACCGTTTATCAAATCGCCGAGGAACTCGGTCTCGAAAAGGAGGAACTCCTGCCACACGGACATTATGTTGGAAAGCTCGATTTTAAAAGGATCCTTAGCAGACTCGGTGGAAAACCAGATGCAAAGTATATTGATGTAACAGCAATAACTCCAACTCCCTTAGGAGAGGGAAAATCAACAACAACAATAGGTCTTACCCAGGGTCTCGGAAAAAGGGGGAAAAAGGTTATAGCAGCAATTCGTCAACCCTCGGGAGGCCCAACAATGAATATAAAGGGTTCAGCAGCAGGTGGAGGACTTTCCCAGTGTATTCCTCTTACCCCTTTCTCCCTTGGTCTTACAGGTGATATAAATGCTGTTATGAATGCCCATAACCTTGCAATGGTTGCCTTAACTGCAAGGATGCAGCATGAATTCAATTACAACGATGAGCAACTTGCAAAGAGGAACCTCAAGAGACTCAATATAGACCCCAGAAATGTTGAAATGAAATGGATAATAGACTTCTGTGCCCAGGCCCTGAGGGACATAATCATTGGAATCGGTGGAAAAGAGGATGGCTTCATGATGAGGTCAGGATTTGCTATTGCTGTCTCATCAGAGGTGATGGCTATACTTGCTGTAGCGACAGATTTAAAAGATATGAGGGAAAGAATGGGCAGGATAGTCGTTGCCTATGACAAGCAGGGCAATCCAATTACAACAGAGGACCTTGAGGTCGCTGGTGCGATGACCGCATGGATGGTTGAGGCTATTAATCCAAACCTTATACAGACCATTGAGGGACAGCCCGTTCTTGTTCATGCCGGTCCCTTTGCAAACATAGCGATAGGGCAGTCTTCTATAATAGCTGATAGGATAGGACTAAAACTGGCAGATTACCATGTCACAGAATCAGGCTTTGGTGCTGACATTGGATTTGAAAAATTCTGGAACCTTAAGTGCCGATTCTCAGGGCTCAAACCTCATGCTGCAGTAATCGTGGCAACAATAAGGGCCCTTAAGTGTCATGGCGGTGCTCCCATACCAGTCCCTGGAAGACCCATACCCGAGGAGTACAAGTATGAGAATGTTGAATGGGTTGAGAAGGGTACAGAAAACCTTATCCACCATATAAATACTGTCAAGAAGGCAGGTATAAATCCTGTTGTATGTATAAATGCCTTCTATACAGATACAGAGGCTGAGATAAAGGCTGTGAAGAGGCTTGCCGAGACTGCCGGTGCGAGAGTTGCTATCTCAAAGCACTGGCAGTATGGTGGTGAGGGTGCCCTTGAGCTTGCAGATGCTGTCATAGATGCCTGCAATGAGCCAAATGAGTTCAAGTTCCTCTATGACCTCTCCGCACCGCTCAGAAAGAGGATAGAGCTAATAGCAAAAGAGGTTTATGGTGCTGATGGGGTTGAGTATACACCTGATGCCCTCGCAAAGGCAAAGAGGATGGAGGAAGACCCTGAGATAGCAAAACTTGGCACTTGCATGGTAAAGACTCATTTGAGTCTTACGGACAATCCAAATCTTAAAGGTGTTCCAAAGGGGTGGAAACTTCATGTAAGGGATATACTTACCTATAAAGGCGCTGGGTTTGTTGTGCCTGTGGCTGGTGCAATTAAGCTGATGCCTGGTACCGCCTCTGACCCTGCTTACAGAAGGGTTGATGTGGATGTGAATACTGGAAAGG
>JBKBUB010000136.1:0-4575 GCA_046290925.1 Thermodesulfovibrionales bacterium
TTAATAAGAACCACTTATGTTTATTGAATGTTGCTATAGGTATCGCAGATAAAAGTTTTTTCAACATGCCAGCCTCCGAATTTGTGTATTAGTTAATATGGCCTAAAATAGGGCAGTAGATCAATAGATTCTGATATAATTTATTAGATGCTTATTCTCGTGACAAATGATGACGGAGTTCATTCCCAGGGATTGATCGTCCTTTATAGGGCAATGAAAGAGATTGGCGATGCTTATATAGTTGCACCTGATAGGGAGAGAAGTGCTGTTGGACACTCCCTAACCCTCCACAGGCCACTAAAGGTAGAGGAAATCAGGGAACATGTTTATTCAATCAATGGGACACCAACAGATGCGGTTGTCATAGGCGTAAATAAGATACTACCTGAAAGACCATCCATCGTCGTTTCAGGGATAAACAGGGGCGGTAACTTAGGCGATGACATAACCTATTCAGGTACTGTCTCTGCAGCCATTGAAGGGACAATCCTCAATATTCCATCCTTTGCCATATCAATGCCTAGTGATAAAAACTTTCACTTTGATACAGCAGCCTATTATGCAAAGGTCATAGCAAGATATATACTGGAAAAATCCCTTCCCTATGATACCTTTCTAAATGTGAACGTCCCCAACCTACCTAAGTCACAGGTAAAGGGGATAAGATTCACAAGACAGGGCAGAAGGACCTATGACAATTCAATAAAGGATGTGTATTCACCAAGGGGTGAGAGGCATTACTGGATAGGAGGAGGTACTCCATACTGGGAACAATCAGAAGACACAGATATCTTTGCCATTGAGGGGGGTTATGTCTCGATAACGCCAATTCACCTTGACCTCACAAATTATGTAGCCCTCGAACTAATGAGAAAGGGTTGGGACCTCGAGGAAAGGAATGAATAAATACGATGTCATAATAGTCGGTGCCGGGCCTGCTGGCATATTCTCTGCACTCGAACTCACAAAAATGGATAGGGATCTAAAGATCCTTATCATAGAAAAGGGGAAAGACATTGACAGCAGGGGCTGCCCAACGGGAAGAGAGGGTGGAGGTGAATCCTGCGATATCCTGAGCGGATGGGGAGGTGCTGGTGCCTTCAGTGACGGTAAATTAAACCTCTCACCAGAAGTTGGAGGTTTCCTCTCGAGATACATTGACCTCTTCACACTCCAATCTTTGATTGAGTATGTTGATAAAATTTACATTAATTTTGGTGCGCCTGATGTTATCTATGGTGCTGACCTTGAGGCGATAAAGGAGATAGAGAGGCTTGCCTCGAAGAATGACCTCATCCTCGTTCCTTCACGGATACGTCACATTGGAACTGATAGGTGCAAAGACCTTTTGAAGAGGATGAGGCAACACCTTAACGGAAAGATAGATATGATCTTTGAGTCAGAGGTGGGAGAGATATTAGAGGAAGGGAAGGTGGTTAAGGGCGTACGTCTTAAGGATGGGAGGGAATTTCTTGCCAACTTCGTGATAATAGCACCTGGAAGGGAGGGTTCAAGATGGCTCGAAAGGATTGTTAAAGGATTGGGGCTCACCCTATTGCAGAATCCTGTTGATATAGGTGTTAGGGTAGAGGTACCTGCCTCTGTTTTTGAAGACCTGACGAGGGCAACTTATGAACCGAAGTTAATCTTTTATTCAAAGAGGTTTGATGATAAGGTAAGGACCTTCTGCGTCAACCCTTATGGAGAGGTCGTCAAGGAGTACCTCGATGGTCTCTGGACAGTTAATGGCCATAGCTATGCAAACAGAAAGACATCGAACACCAATTTTGCCCTCCTCGTGAGCACAGTCTTTACAGAGCCCTTTAATGAACCAATATCCTACGGGATGTATATAGCAAGGCTTGCAAATTTCCTCGGTGAGGGGGTTATTATCCAGAGGCTTGGTGACCTCCAATCAGGCAGGAGGTCAACACAGGAGAGGATAGCAAAGGGTATAGTTCAGCCAACCTTAAAGGATGCAACCCCGGGTGACCTGAGCTTCGTGATTCCCTACCGCTATCTATGTGACATAATCGAGATGATTGAGGCCTTAGACAGGATTGCGCCAGGCGTTAACTCGAGACATACCCTCCTTTATGGCGTTGAGGTGAAGTTTTATTCTATGCAATTGAAGCTCTCAAACAACCTCGAGACAGAGATAAGGAATCTCTTTGCCATTGGTGATGGTGCCGGCGTAAGCAGGGGACTCGTTCAGGCCTCTGTCTCGGGCATAATAGCAGCGAGGGCAATATTGGAAAGGATGTAATCATGGGCAAGACAGAGACCTCAGTCCTCGATATCCCCTCAACAGTCGTAATTGAGCCATGGAATGTGATACTTTTAAATTATGACTGGCACACCTTTGATGAGGTTATACTACAATTGATGAAGGCAACAAACTGCTCAAGAAAAAAGGCAGAGGAAATAACATGGGAGGCTCATACAAAGGGTGAGGCAATATGCTTTTCAGGTCCAAGGGAGAGGTGTGAACATGTGGCCTCTATACTCGAGGAGATAGACCTCGGCGTAAGGATAGAAAGGGCCTGAGGAATGGACTTCCAGAACTTGAGAGACCTTATGGTTGATACCCAACTCATACCGAGAGGTATAAGGGACGAGAGGGTTCTGAAGGCAATGAGAAAGGTGCCGAGGCATCTATTCATCGACGAGTCACAGTGGTTCAGGGCCTATGATGATATGGCACTACCAATAGGAGAAGGCCAGACCATATCCCAGCCCTATATGGTAGCGATAATGACTGAGCTTCTTGAGCTCAAAGGATATGAAAAGGTCCTCGAGATCGGAACCGGTTCGGGTTACCAAGCAGCGATACTTGCCGAACTATCGAAGGAGGTCTATACAATAGAAAGGGTTCAGTCTCTATCAGAGAGGGCATCAATGGTTCTGAGGTCACTTGATTATGATAATGTCCATCTAAGGGTTGGTGATGGCACACTTGGATGGCCTGAAGAGGCACCCTTTGACAGGGTCATTATCACTGCAGCCTGTCCTGAGATACCTGAACCTGTAATAAATCAATTGAATGAAGGTGGTATAGTTGTGGCTCCTGTTGGAGAGAGATTCTCTCAAGTACTCCTGAAGGTAAGAAAAGAGGCAGGCAAGCTTAATGAGGAGTATCATACACCATGCGTCTTTGTCCCACTGATCGGCAAATATGGCTGGAAGGATAATCCTAACTTATAATACTTTCCCTCATAATTGAGTCAACAACCCTCGCTACCCTCACCATCTCCTTTACATCATGAACCCTCACTATATTGGCACCATTATATATAGCTATAGCTATTGAAGCAGCCGTCCCCTCCAGCCTCTCCACTGGCGGAAGATCACCGAGGATCTTCCCTATGAAGGCCTTTCTTGATACACCTATTGCCAAAGGTTTTTCGAGCAATGAAAACTGCTTGAGATTGTTTAATATCTCCAGGTTATGTTCAAAGGTCTTCCCAAAACCAATACCTGGGTCTATAATAATCCTGTCTTCCTTTACACCAAACTTAATCGCAAGCCTGATACTTATCCTTAAATAATCCATTATCTCTGGTATAAGAGCCTCGTAGGAGGGATTCAACTGCATATCCTTTGGCCTTCCCTTTATGTGCATGATGACCACTGGCACATCATATTCAGCCACTACTTTCGGCATATCAGGGTCAAACCTTAATCCGCTTATATCGTTCACCATTGCTGCCCCGGCATCAAGGGCCCTCCTGGCTACCTCAGCCTTATAGGTATCAATAGAGATGGGGATATTTATCTCCTTTGAAAGGGCCTTAATGACAGGAATGGTGCGTCTTATCTCCTCATCAACTGAAACAGGCTCTGAGCCTGGCCTTGTTGATTCGCCACCTATATCTATAATATCAGCCCCCTCCTCAACAAGCCTCAGGCCATGTTCTATCGCCTTCTTCTCATTGTAATAAAGACCGCCATCAGAGAAGGAATCGGGCGTAACATTGAGGATACCCATTATGTAGGACCTTTTAGAAAAGTCAAAGGAAAAGCCTGACCACTGAAGTTTCATATTTACTTTACCCTAATGTTGCATAAATTCGGAGGCTGGCATGCCTCAAATAAATGGGTGAATGGGCTTAAGGCGATAGGCTTTAGGCTTAAGGCTTTAGGCGATAGGAGTAACTTCAGCCTTCAGCCTATATCCTGTTCACCTTATCTTTTCGATAAACGACTTTGCTACTTTAAAGGCGTCTTTCAATACATTTACATCTTCCAACAATCCCCGATAATACCCGGCTATATGCAGCATCTTATAGAGCTTGTCAAATTCTCTTGTGAGTTTACCGTTGTGAATCGAAAGATATTTTCTGAGCATATCCCTGTAGTCTTCTACAGACTGGGGCAGATTTTTTGGAGCAACGCCTTTCTTTATCAGATATTCGTCTATTGCCTTTAAGACCGCAAGATAGGCTGTCCCGCATGCCTCCTGAACATATTTAATATCTGTGTATGTATCGTCCTCGATAGGAGACTTGCTCAGCAGTTCTTTTGCATTCTCAAAATACCTCATTGCCTCTGATTTAGTCTTAGTCCTTTGCATAA
>JBKBUB010000137.1:0-4534 GCA_046290925.1 Thermodesulfovibrionales bacterium
TGAAAGGAGGAGAAAGATGAAGGCATTAATAATAAGTGCAGACAATTTTGAAGATTCAGAACTTCTTGTTCCTTATTACAGGCTGAAGGAAGAGGGTATAGATGTTGATATTGCGTCTGTTGGAAAAGGCAAGATTAAGGGGAAGCACGGCTATGAGGTGGAGGCTAACATGTCACTCAAAGAGGTTAAACCTGAAGATTACGATATATTAATTCTTCCAGGTGGAAAGGCACCAGAGGCAATACGAAAAGAGAAAAAGGCCCTTGATATTGCAAGGCACTTCTTTGAAAGGAACAAATTAGTTGCGGCCATATGCCATGGCCCTCAGACCCTGATATCAGCGGGGCTCGTGAAAGGGAGGCATGCAACATGCTACAGGACAGTTGCAGAAGAACTCAAGGCATCGGGTGCTATATATGAAGATAAGGAGGTTGTAGTTGATGGAAATCTCATAACCTCAAGACAACCTTCCGATCTGCCTGCTTTTTTAAGAGAGGTAATCAAGAAAATAAGAAGATAGAGCGATGCCAGCACAGGTTAAAAGAATCTCAGAGATGAGGCTGGGCTTAATGAAATAACATAGTGAAAAGAGAATTCTAAAAATGGAGTCTCAAAATTTATTCTGAACCGGGTAAGATTTTATAAATCCTGTCATCACCCTGCCTCGGTTTTCCCCTTCCATCCCTGTTATTTGTAAGAAAATAGATATAGCCGTCAGGGCCCTGAATCACATCCCTTATCCTGCCATATTTATTCTCAAACCATCTCTCCATCATGAGAACTTTATAACCATCAGATCCCTTTTTTAGTCTTATCCTGACTATACACTCACTTCTTAATGTTGCTACAAAGAGATCACCTTTAAGATAGGGCAGTTTATCACCTGTGTAAAAGGTCATTCCAGAGGGAGGTGTTGTCTTTTCCCATAAGATAAGGGGATCAATATATGGTGATTTCTTTTTAATCCCTATAACCTCTGGCCATCCATAATTTCCGCCTTTCTTTATCACATTTATCTCGTCATTTCCAAATCTCAGGAATTCACCTGAAGGACCATGCTCCGAAGAAAAAAGTTCACCTGTCTCAGGATGCCACGCAAGTCCCTGTGGATTTCTATGCCCGTAAGAATAGACGGGGGAATTTTTGAAAGGGTTATCGGGTGGAATTTCGCCATCAGGGGTTACCCTGAGTATCTTTCCTCCAAGAGATTTTAAATTCTGGGCAAGGTCTGCATCAAAGATTTCACCTGTTGTTATGTAGAGCATCCTGTCAGGTCCAAAGGCGATCCGACCACCGTTATGAAGTCTGCCACCAGGGATACCATCAATTATCACCATGTCAAATCTTCCAAATGTTCCACAATCCTTAAGCCTTATCACCCTATTAAATATGGAATCTCCTTTTTTATATGTATGCATGGCGTAGATATAGGGCTTCTGAGGAAAATCAGGGTGCGCAGCCAGACCCATAAGCCCTCCTTCACCGATATGTAAAACATTGTCGATAACTGCATAGGGCTCTTTTTGAATCTTTCCATCTTTAATCAACCTGATCCTTCCAGGTCTCTCGCTCACGATAGCCCTTCTATCAGGAAGAAAAATAAGAGACCACGGGATTTCGAGATCACTTATCCATGGCTCTACCCTTATTCTATCACTATCTGATAAGGTTAAACCTGCTCTGCTTTTTAAAAATAGTATAAAAAAAGATATAAGTAGTATTAATATAAAAAACCTTCTCATATAATCATTTTATCAGATAATGCCCCTGCATTTTATGCAACTTGTGGTAAGTGTCCCTGTAGCTACAGGGTAGTAAAAGAATTAGAACTGCCTCTCGATCTATCAAGTCAGAAAGATTGTACCTTACAATCCTGAAGAGGTTTCGGTGCCATGGATCCAGAAGGGGAATGTTGAGAGAAGAAGAAACGGGATTTTCATTTGCAGTTGCAGATGCCTATAAAAACTGGTATGATTTATCTGATGATGAAGTTATGAATATTGTGAAAGGGTTTAATCGGTGACTCAAAAGGAAAGATTAAGATCTGCCCTCTTCTGGAGATAATAAAGAAATTAAGGAGATAAGTCATGCCAGCACAGGTTAAAAGAATCTCAGCAGATGAGGCCAGGACACTCCTTGACAAAAGCCCTGAAGTCTTACTGCTTGATGTAAGGCAACCTGAAGAATATAAGCAGGGTCACATACCTGGTGCTATTCTTTTACCCCTTCCGGAATTGCCTGATAGACTGGAGGAGCTAAATGTAAGCAAGGGTATTGTTACATATTGCAGACTCGGCAGGAGAAGCCTTGCTGCTGCTCAGTTGATTGCTGATGAAAGAGGTTCCGAAGTTTATACTATTGATGGTGGTATAATGGCATGGAATGGCCTTGTGGCAACTGGTGATGTTGAAACATGTATGATTATGACAGAGGACTTTAAAAAATTAGAGGAATTTATATCACTTGCTTATACCCTCGAGGACGGTTCAGAAAGATTTTATATAAAGGTATCTGAGATTTTTAGTGACAGCAGGGCTGTAGGACTGTTCAAAAACCTATCAAAGGTAGAAGAAAATCATAAAAAGAGAATTTCTGAAAGAAGACAGGGGATTACAACTGATCAGAGATTCATTGATTATATGGAGGGTTGTGTAAAGATATCAGATGCCATTGATAAGATTGTTGGGAAAAAAGATATTAGAGATGCCCTTGAATACTCAATGCAGCTTGAGATAAACAGTTTAGATTTATATATGAAGATATTGAAGAGAGTTGAAAAGGTGGATGAATTATTTAAAAATCTTATAGAAGATGAAAAGGCTCATCTTAAAAATTGGGGGAACTTTTATCTGAATATGAGAGACAAGTTTAGAGACAGACTTCCTCCGGGGCAGCATCTAAGGTCAGATTTTCCAGTTCTTCATTACGGAGACATACCCAAGATTGAAATTGATAGATGGGAATTTGTAATTGAAGGCCTTGTAAGGAAAACCCTGAGGTTTAAGTTTGAAGAATTCATCAGGCTTCCCACTATTGAGGTGAAGGCAGATTTTCACTGTGTAACGGGCTGGTCAAAATTTGATCTCTTATGGAAAGGGATTCCCTTTAAGGTAATTTATTCACTGGCAGAGCCATTCCCTGAGGCGAGATATGCAATCATATATGCTGAAAATGACTATTCCACAAATCTCAGCCTTGACATTGCAATGAATGACGACGTCCTTTTTGCCTATGAATACGAAGGAAGACCTCTTACGCCTGAACATGGTTACCCTTTAAGACTTGTTGTTCCAAAGCTTTATGCCTATAAGAGTGCAAAATGGGTAAATAGAGTAGAATTCCTTGAGGAAGACAGGCCTGGCTTCTGGGAAGTCAGAGGCTACAGCAATTCAGCTAACCCGTGGAAGGAGGAGAGATATAGTATATAAGGTTATTAGACCATACATAAGAGTGAGCGTTATCTTGACACAATATTTTCGATCCCGATTCTTATCATCATCACTGCTATAGATGCGAGCAAAAGCGCCATTATCTTTGATACAGCAACGATCCCTCCTTTCCCGAAGACCCTCATTATCCTCGATGATGCCCTAAAGGAAAGCCAGACTATAAATAGATTTGTTATAAAGGAGATCACGGTTGGAACGATCCCATAATGGTCAACTAAGACGAGGATGGTTGTAAGAACCGCTGGACCAACTATCAAAGGAACCCCTAAGGGGACAACGCCTGTCTGGGCAGATTGCTTTCTCGTCTTTGTATAACCTGTCAGATCAAGTATGGCGAGGATAAGGAGTATGATGCCTCCTGCTACCTTGAAGTCATCGGTCGTGATACCGAGGATACTGAATATCCCTTCACCAAGGGCAATAAAGACCATTCCCACTGCAAAGGCAGTAAAGACAGACTCCCTTTCTATTGACCTTATCTTCTTTGGTGATAATCCCTCTGTCATGGCAACAAAGATAGGGACTATGGCGAAGATATCAATGGCAACGAAGATTGGTATGAAAGTGTATATTATGTAAAGCAAGGTCTTTCCCACATCATGCCTATCTTTTTGTATCATCTTTGCCAGATTTTGTCAATACACGAGGGATTGCCGATAGGAACAATGGGCAGACTGAAAAGGGATGAATGTCCAAGAGGACCTCATTTAAAAATGAGCAGCAGAACCAAGATCTGAGAATTGGTGGATGGGTATTGGATAAGGATTCAGCTATAACCTTTCGAATTCCTTCTTAAAGTGCTCTAAGGTCAGGTCATCGTAAATACAGAATTCAACAACCTCAAGGCTCGTCTTTGGATTATCCCTTAAGTAATTAGCCGCCTCTCTTACAAGTATCTCTGCACATCTGTCCTTCGGAAAACCGAATATGCCCGAACTTATAGCAGGAACGGAGATGCTCTTTAAGCCCTTTCCTGAGGCGAGTTTGAGGCTGTTTATTATTGCCTTTCTGAGTTTACTATCCTCATCGCCCTCACCCATCCTCGGTCCAACGGCATGGATAACATATTTGCATGGTAATTTACC
>JBKBUB010000138.1:0-4504 GCA_046290925.1 Thermodesulfovibrionales bacterium
AGAAAGGCGATGAGAAACATTATGATTTCTTTTTGTCCGATCTTTTCACCTTTTTCTTATAATCATAATATGCCATATCCGTTAATAATCTTTCAATCCAGTGTATAAGTTACATATCTTAACTTTTCCAGGGAGGCTTTTTGTTTTTTTGATTCATCTATCGGCAGATTACAGGATACCTCAAAATAGAGGTTTTCCAGTAGCCTGTGAGACAGTCCCTGTTGTATAATAGGATGATGATTAAGAACACCTTTTGCATTCTCAATGGCATTGGTGAAAGGCTCGAGAGAAGACTCTGGAGGCAGGGTATTCTTACGTGGGGGGACTTTATTGAGAAGAAAGACATCGATCTTATTAATTCTGACAGGAAGGCAATTTTTGATAATATTCTCATAGCAGCCGCCAGAGAACTGGAGATGAGAAATTCTCCTTACTTTGCAAGGACAATAAAAAGAAGGGAGCACTGGAGGCTTTATGATGTCTTTAAAGGTGAGGCCCTCTGTCTCGACATCGAGACGAATGGTTTCCTTCCTGACAGAGGTGGATACGTTACGCTCGTAGGTTTATATGATGGTTATGACTGGCGATATCTAATAGCAGGTGAGAATCTATCGGCAGAAAATCTTAAAAGAGAACTTTCATTATACAAGTATCTCATAACCTACTATGGTTCATCCTTTGATATACCATTTCTTCAGAGGCTATTCCCCGATGTCAGGTTTGAAATTCCCCATTTTGATCTCTGTTTCGCTGCGAGAAAGCTTGGATTCAGGGGAGGCTTGAAGAGGTTAGAGATTGAGCTTGGCGTGGTGAGGGATTCGTCAGTTCAAGGGATGAATGGTTATGATGCTGTTAGACTATGGGAGTTTGCCAAAAGGGGGAGCAGAGAGGCACGCGATCTGCTCATCACATATAATAGAGAGGATACGGTCAACCTCTTCCTTATTGCCGAACGCCTGTATTCAATGCTCAGGGAATCAACAGGCATAGAGGAGTTCGTCAATGGACATTCTTAAGGATTTTTTGACTCATCTCTCTGTTGAGAAAGGCCTTGCAATGAATACTATCATCTCATACCAGAGGGACCTCAAGGCCTTTGAGGGCTTTCTTAATGCTAAGGCAAAAGACCTTATTAGTTTCTCCAAATCTGATATAATTGAATTCATCGATAGACTTAGAGACGACCATTCCATATCGAGCATATGCAGGTTTATATCATCCATAAGGGGTCTTTGCAAATACCTTCTTCTCGAGAAGATCATCAATGAAGACCCTTCAGAAAACCTTCAGACACCCAAAAGATGGGATAGGATTCCAAAGGCGCTCACTATCGATGAAGTAAGGAAGGTGATCGATACCAGTAATAGATTAAGGGAGACAAAGAAAAATAAAGTCATTCTTAATTTCAGGAATTCTGTTATGATAGAACTCCTGTATTCATCAGGACTACGCGTGAGTGAACTGATAAATCTCAGGACACAGGACATAAATCTTGAAGGCGGCTTTTTAAGGGTGATCGGGAAAGGGTCAAAGGAGAGGGTAGTTCCTGTCAGCAAAAGAACCTTAGAGAGGATAAAGGAATATATCAAGAATTATAGAAATCAACTTCCTGGAAGCAGTGTCTCCGATTTCCTTTTTACTACATCGAGGGGAAAGGCCATGACAAGGCAGAGGTTCTGGCAGGCACTAAAGGTTTACGGAAAACAGATAGGACTCGATCTCTCTCCTCATACATTGAGACATAGCTTTGCAACACATTTGCTCGAGGGCGGTGCTGACCTCAGGTCTGTGCAGAAGATGCTTGGACATTCTGATATATCAACGACCCAGATATATACAAAGGTTACCACTGATAGACTCAGAAAGGTATATAAGGAATATCATCCGAGGGCATAAGAAGAGGTGTATGACTAACCTAAACGCTGCAAAAATTGACCTGATTTTTGAGGCATGCCAGCCTCCGAATTTGTGCAACATTAAAGGTAAATATTGGCATAAAATTATTGAGATAGCATGCCTCGCTCAAAAATGCTAAATGGAGGTGGGTATGGCAAGGATATTAAGTCCTGACGATCTTTACAAATGTTGTGATGAAAGATTTCTTACATTCGAGACGACACGCGAACTTCCTCCTCTTGAAGGAACGATTGGCCAGGAAAGGGCACTGAGTGCCATCGATTTTGGTCTGAACTTAGATAGTTCAGGCTTCAATATCTTTCTTCTTGGAGAAAACGGCACAGGAAGGATGTCAACAATTAAGGCGGTTCTCGAAAGACAGTCTCTAACAAAGCCTGTTCCATCTGATTGGTGTTATGTTTATAATTTCAAGGACCCTGACGCGCCCATGGCAATATCCCTTCAGGCAGGTATGGCTACAACCTTCCAAAAGGATATGGATGAGCTTATAAAGACTCTCCGAATAGAAATCCCGAAGGTCTTTGAATCAAAGGAATACGAAAAACAGAGGAGTAGATTGATTGAAGAGTTCCAGAAAAAGCAGAGGGACCTATTCTCGAGTCTTGAAGACGAGGCACAATCAAAGGGCTTTTCCATCAGGAAAACCGTAAGCGGTCTTCTCATAGTCCCTGTAAAAAAGACAGGTGAGCCCCTTACAGAGGAGGAGTTCGAATCTCTCGATGTTAATACGAGGAAGAGGATAGAGGAGATTGGTAAGACCCTTCAGGAGAAGCTTGATGACGTGGCGAGGGCAGTAAGGGAAGGAGAGAAACTGTTAAAGGAACTCCTTTCAAGGCTCGAAAGAGAGGCAGCCCTTTCGTCCGTTGGTCATTTGATTGACGATCTGAAAAAGAAATACAGTGAAAATAACAGGATTGTGAGCTACCTGGATGATGTAAAGGAGGACATCCTCCAGCATCTCGACGACTTTAAGACCACGGAGGAACAACCCCCACCGCTGCCATTCATGAAACTACCGAAGGTTGAACCGACCTTTACAAGATATACCGTGAATGTCCTTGTAAATAACAAGGACAGTAAAGGAGCACCCTGCATATTCGAGAGTAACCCAACATACTACAATCTCTTTGGCAGGATAGAACACAAGTTTCAATACGGCATTGCTGTAACAGACTTTTCCATGATTAAGGCAGGTTCCTTGCACAGGGCAAATGGTGGCTATATAGTTATCAACGCCCTCGATCTCTTGAGAAACATCTTTGCCTACGATGCCCTGAAAAGGGCAATAAGAAACAAAGAGATAAAGATCGAGGATGTCTGGGAGCAGTACAGGCTTATATCTACCACTACCCTGAAGCCCGAGGCTGTACCCCTCGATGTTAAGGTGATACTTATTGGGAGCCCCTATCTTTATTACCTCCTTTATAACCTCGACGAGGAGTATAGGGAACTCTTTAAGGTAAAGGCAGATTTTGATAGCAGGATGAAGAGGACGGAAGAAAATATCAAGAAATACGCCCTTTTCATAGCTGCCTTGAGTAAGGGGGAAAATCTTCTTCCCTTTGATAGGTCAGGTGTTGCAAAGATGAATTTGGCTCAAGGCTTGCTGAACATCAGGATAAACTCTCATCCAGGTTCAGCGAGATAGCTGATCTTGTGAGAGAGTCCACATACTGGGCGAGAAGGGCGGGTTATGAAATCGTTACGGCTGAGCATGTAGAAAAGGCATTGAATGAGAAGATATATCGCTCTAACAGGATTGAGGAAAGGTTGCAGGAATTGATGGCCGAGGGAACACTTATCGTTGATACATCAGGAGAAAAGGTTGGGCAGGTTAACGGCCTCGCAGTCCTTGACTTAGGTGATTATAGCTTTGGGAAGCCTTCGAGGATAACGGCCAGGACTTATACAGGCAAGGCAGGAGTTGTGAATATCGAGCGTGAGACGAAGATGAGCGGAAGGATTCATGAGAAGGCAATCCTTATACTCACCAATTATTTAGGCAGTAAATATGCTGTGAAAAAACCTATCAGTCTTTCTGCCTCTATAACCTTTGAGCAACTTTATGAGATGGTAGAAGGTGACAGTGCCACCTGTGCTGAGTTTTATGCACTGATAAGCAGTATATCAGGAGTTCCCCTTAAACAGACTATAGCTGTTACAGGTTCGATGGACCAGAATGGACTTGTTCAGCCCATTGGTGGAGTGAATGAAAAGATAGAGGGATTTTTTGAACTCTGTAGACTCAGGGGACTTGACGGTAGCCAGGGTGTCATAATACCGAGAAAGAATGTTAAGAACCTGATGCTGAAGAAGGACGTTGTCGAGGCTGTTAAGGAAGGAAGGTTTTCTATCTATCCCATCGATATTGTTGAGGAGGGTCTCGAGATACTGACAGGAATGCCTGCAGGAGAACTTCGGGAAGACGGTACTTATCCTGAAGGTACTGTAAATTATCTCGTGATGAAACGTCTTACAGAGATAACAGAGGCGCTGAAGGAAAAGAAAGAGGCAGAGGAGGAAAAGAAGGCAAAGACTGAAAATAACGATACTAAATGAAGAGGTTGCTGTGGACTGCAGAATTATT
>JBKBUB010000139.1:0-4486 GCA_046290925.1 Thermodesulfovibrionales bacterium
CTGATAAGGAGAAGGACCTTTACATTCCAACCTGAGTTGAACAATTCCCTTCCAACAACTATTCCATCGCCTCCATTATTCCCACCACCAGCAAGGACTACTGTCTTCTTCTTTTCATAAATCTCACTAATCTTTCTTGCAACTGCGCAGCCTGCCCTCTCCATAAGGACATGACCTGGTATTCCTATGGATTCGATAGTCTTCCTATCGATCTGCCTCATCTCCTCTGCTGTAACGACCTTCATATCATTAAAAGGAGACTCTGTTCCCCTTTAAAAAATCCTCCTATCAATATCAACAATCATATCTTCTTTTTTCTCAATCTCAAAGAGTTTGTAACCACCGAGACTGAACTAAAGGCCATTGCCCCTGAGGCGATCATCGGATTCAAGAGCGGGCCACCAAAGGGATAAAGGAGGCCTGCTGCAACGGGTATGCCGATAACATTATAAAAGAAGGCCCAGAAGAGGTTCTGTTTTATGGTCTTCATCGTCTGTCTACTCAGCTTTATAGCCTCCACAGCGCTTCTCAAATCACCCCTGATAAGGGTAATATCTGAGGCCTCCATAGCTATATCTGTTCCTGTCCCGATGGCTATCCCCAGATCAGCCTCTGTCAGGGCAGGGGCATCGTTTATACCGTCTCCGATCATGGCTGTAATCTTACCTTCCCTCTTCAATGCCCTGACAATCTCAACCTTCTGCTCGGGCAGTACCTCAGAAAAGACGCGATCAATGCCGATCCTTCCTGCTATTGCATGGGCAGTCCTTTTGTGATCACCTGTAAGCATCACCACCTCAATCCCCATCTCCTTGAGTTCCTTAATAGCTGCAACAGAACCCTCCTTAACGGTGTCAGCTATAGCTATAACAGCCTTCACCTTTCCATCAATAGAGACAAAGACAGGTGTCTTTGCCTCTGAAGATAACCTCTCAGCCTCTTTAATAAATTCAGATATATCTATGCCTTCATCCTCCATGAGCCTCTGATTACCAATAAAGACATTGAAGGAACGACCATCAGTCTTTACCATAGCCTTTACACCCCCTCCAATGATAGCCCTGAAATCCTCTGCATCCTTCAACTCAATACCCTTCTCCTGTGCCTTTTTCACAATCGCCTTACCAAAGGGGTGTTCCGAGAGTTTCTCTGCAGAGGCAGTAACCATGAGCAACCCAATTTCATCAGAATCGGGAGATACTATGATGTCAATAACCTCAGGCTCTCCCTTTGTTATGGTGCCTGTTTTATCGAGGACAACTACCTGAACCTTATGGGCAAGTTCGAGGGCCTCGGCATCCCTTATTAGTATTCCCCTCTCAGCACCCCTGCCAGTTCCAACCATAATAGCCGTTGGTGTTGCAAGGCCCAGGGCACAGGGACAGGCTATTATTAAAACAGCAATAAAATTCATGAGACTCATCGTGAAGGAATGTTCGGGACCAAAAAAGAACCAGATGAAGAATGTGGCGATGGCTATTGATATCACTGTCGGCACGAATATGGATGCCACCTTATCAGCAAGCCTCTGGATAGGTGCCTTACTACCCTGTGCCTCCTCAACAAGCCTTATTATCTGGCCAAGGGCTGTCTCCTTTCCAACCTTCGTTGCCCTCAGCCTGAAACTGCCAGCCTTATTAACAGTACCACCAAAGACAGTATCACCCGTGGTCTTTTCAAGAGGGAGGCTTTCACCTGTTAGCATGGATTCATCTACAGTGGAGTACCCCCCTATTATCTCCCCATCAACAGGAATTCTTTCGCCAGGCCTTACAATCACGATGTCGCCTGCTGTCACCTCATCAATCAGGACCTCCTTCTCCTGGCCATTTCTAAGTACCCGTGCTGTCTTTGGCTGTAATCTCATGAGTCTCTTGATAGCCTCTGATGTCCTTCCCCTTGCCTTTGCCTCGAGGAGCCTGCCGAGGAGTATAAGGGTTATGATAGTTGCTGATGTATCATAATAGACATCTGGTGAGAGTCCACCTGTTTCAAAGAGAGATGGCGAGAAGGTGGCTATGACACTGTAAATATAGGCAGCAAAGGTACCTATGGTTATAAGGGTATTCATGTTTGTAGTCCTGTGTTTCAGGGCTGCCCAGGCTGCCCTGTGAAACCTCATACCTGCCCAGAACTGAACAGGTGTTGCGAGAAGAAAAAGAAAGAACCAGTTCGACAGGACGGGTAGATTTATCATACTGCCAATGATTATTGGAGCTGTCAGAAGGGAGCTTATTATAAATCTTTTCCTTAATGCCCTGAATTCACTTTCTCTTAATTCCCTCTCTCTGTCAATATATTCCTCTGTAATCTCCTCGGCGCTATAACCCGCATCAGCAATGACCCTTTTGAAATCAGTGAAGCTAACCCGTGTTGGGTTGTATTCCACTGTGGCCTTTTCAGAGGCAAGATTCACTGTTACATTCATCACCCCTTCAAGACCTCTTAAGGCCTTCTCAACAGCAGCCACACAGGCAGCACAGGTCATCCCCTTAACTGCAAAGTCTATCCTGCTGAGAAGGACACCATAGCCCTCTGATTTAACAGCCTCGGCAATACTCTTAATATCGAGAGCCTTTTCAATCAGAACGGTCGCCCTATCTGAGGCAAAGTTAACATTAGCATCCTCAACGCCCTCTACACCCTTCAAGGCCTTCTCAACTGCTATGGCACAGGCAGCGCAGGTCATGCCTGTTATCGGAATATCAATCTTTTTGGGCATCCCTGATGAGTTCCTTCATCTCCCTTACGGCCCTCTCAAGGCCTGTGAATATCGCTCTCGATATGATACTATGGCCAATATAGAGACCACGTATACCTTCAATTGAGGCTATTCTTTTTACATTAAAGTAATTAAGGCCATGACCGGCATTGACCTTAAGTCCAAGTTTTACTCCAACCTTTACAGCCTCCCTCACCCTGTGGAGTTCCTCCTCCTGTTTCTTACCCTTTGAGTTTGAATAAAGGCCTGTATGGATCTCGACCATATCGGCATCAAGCTCCTTTGATATATCTACATCCATAATATGGGGGTTAATGAAGAGGCTCACGGGAATACCAGAGTCATGGAGTTTTCTAATCGCCTCTTTCAGGTTATGCCTCTGGTTCATAAGGTCAAGGCCTCCCTCTGTCGTCAATTCCTCCCTTTTTTCTGGCACGAGCGTAACAAGGTCAGGCCTGATCTCTGAGGCTATATGGAGCATCTCTTCAGTAGCAGCCATCTCGAGGTTTAACTCTACTGGAACTATCTCTTTCAGGAGCCTCAGGTCGCGATCCTTTATATGCCTCCTGTCCTCCCTTAGATGTACTGTTATACCATCGGCACCGCCAAGGATAGCTAAGTTCACTGCGAGGAGAGGGTCGGGGTCTATGCCCTTTCTCGCCTCCCTCAAGGTTGCAACATGGTCAATATTGACGCCAAGGATCATAATACACCCCTTTCAAAGATAGCAATAAATCTATACTTGCTTTTTTATAATAGCATCTCATTTACATGATTTTAAACACTTTTTTATTTGTCCATTTGCATAATGAAAGGACTTGGTTCAAGGGACAGAAATGCTGAAATGAATCCAGCATAAAAAAGGGGAGAAAAAAGAGGCGGGGCTTCGCCCCGCTCTTACCGTCTCCTTTCCATCATGACAATAATTATCACTACAGCCAATAACATAATGAAAGCGATATCGACTCCTTCTTGAGGATTTCCAGTTACAACAATAGAACAACCCCCTCCACCTGATTTTTGATCTGTCACTGGTGTAGTAGCCGATGCCTCATTGGAATAGGAAGGAGACTCGCCTATATTATTGAAGGCAATAACCCTATAATAATATGTGCTGGAGGGATTAAGGCCTGTGTCAGTATAAGAAGTAGCATCAGGTCCGAGTGTCGCAATAGTTGCATAAATTCCTCCTGGCACCTTTCTCTCGATTCTGTACCCATCCTCACCCGTTGCATTATCAGACCATGAGAGGGTTATCTCTGTTGAAGATTTAGCACTGGCATTAAGACCTGTTGGGATAAGCAAAGATGATAGCGCCCTGTAAGCATTTACCCTACCGCCGGTCATGACCCAGCCATTAAGGCCATAAGATGGGTCCTTAATATCCACATACCTGAAGATAGTTTGACGTATCTGATGATAATTAAAGTTTGTGTAATAGGCACTTAAAAGTCCTGCAATACCTGAAACATGGGCGGTTGCCATGGATGTGCCGAGATTGAACTCCATCTCCTGATAACGGTTATTTGGAAAGGTACTCAGGATATAGACACCAGGGGCTCCAACGTGAACGGTATTAGTACCAAAATTACTGAACGAGGCCCTCCTGTCATTCTGATCAGTGGCAGCAACGGCGATGATATTCGGAAGATTAAAGGAGGCTGGATAATGGGGCTCTATATCAGTATTGACCCCACTATTACCAGCAGCTGCAACAAAAAGGATATCAGCATTCCTTGCGTTGTCTATAGCATCATAAAGGGC
>JBKBUB010000013.1:0-13407 GCA_046290925.1 Thermodesulfovibrionales bacterium
CCAGTTCCCATATAATCTTCTAAAATTATTCAAGACTCCTTAAAAAGGTTATAGTTCTCAAAACAGGTCTGAGAGTATACCCACCAGTTGCATAAATTTGGTAATGGGTAATAGGTTATGGGTTATGGGTTATGGGTTATGGGGGATATGACCTATTACCTCTGACCTATTACCTCTGACCTATCACCTCTGACCTATCACCTCTGACATCTGACCTATCAACCAAATAATAAGCTAATTTTTGCAACGGTTGGGTATACTTAATTTGCAATATTTGGTGGCTGGCATGCCTCAAATGAATAGGTGAATGGGTGAATAGGCTTATTAAGGCTTTAGGCTTAAGGCTTTAGGCGAGAGGAGGAACTTCAGCCTTCAGCCTATGGCCTATTCACCACTGTCCCGAGATAACCCAAAGGGCTATCGTACCGTAGTTGCGATCGCCTCCTTAATCACTTTCATGAGCTGTTCAAGGTTGTCTGTACTTATAGATAAAGGAGGCATTATGACAACAACATTTCCGAGGGGTCTTATTAAAACACCTTTATCTCTTGCATAATAGGCTACCTTCCATCCCATCTTCTGCTGCCACGGATAGGGTTCTTTTGTGCCTTTATCCTTAACGAGTTCAATACCAGCTATTAAGCCCTTATTCCTGACATTACCTACATGATCGAGATTGGCCAAATCGGAAAGATATTTCTCGAGAAGCTCAATCTTCGGATTCAGATTCTCGAGGGTCTTTTCCTTCTCAAAGATATCTAAAGAGGCGAGGGCAGCAGCACAGGCCAGGGGATTCCCTGTATAAGAATGGCCGTGGAAGAAGGTCTTGAGTTCCTTGAATTCACCGAGGAAGGCATTATACACCTCCTCTGTCGTGATCGTTACCGCTAATGGTAAATAGCCCCCTGTGATTCCCTTTGAGAGGCAGATTATATCAGGGATAACCCCTTCATGTTCACAGGCAAACATCCTCCCTGTCCTTCCAAAGCCTGTTGCAACCTCATCAGCGATCATCAGGATATTGTATTTCGTGCATAACTGCCTGACACCTTTGAGATACCCAGGGGGTGAAACGATTATCCCTCCTGCTGCCTGAACAAGAGGCTCAATAATCAGGGCAGCGATTTCCCCAGAGTGTTCTTTCATTATCTTCTCCATCTCATTAAGACAGGCCATTGAACAATCAGGATAGGAGAGATCGAGTTCACATCTGTAGCAGTATGGAGAAGGTGCCTTGTAGGTCTTAAAGAGCAAGGGTTCAAAGGTCTTATGGAATATATCTACCCCTCCTACACTCACCGCACCAAGCGTGTCGCCATGGTAGGCATATTTCAGTGATAGAAACTTATCCCTTCCCTTTATCCCTTTATGAACCCAGTACTGAAAGGCCATCTTGAGGGCAACCTCTACTGAGGTAGAGCCGTTATCAGAATAAAAGATCTTATTCAGTGATGAGTGATGGGTCATGAGTGATGAGTTGATAATCCCGACAAGCCTTTCGGCAAGTTTAATTGCCGGGACATTGCTCAGGCCGAGCATTGTGCTATGGGCAATCCTTTCAAGTTGCTCTTTAATGGCTTCATCTATCTCTTTCCTTCTGTGGCCATGGATATTGACCCATAATGATGATACCCCATCGAGATACCAGTTACCATAGATGTCCTTAATAAAGCAGTCTTTTCCCTCGGAGATGATTATGGGTTTTTCATTCACCCAGTCCTTCATCTGTGTAAAGGGATGCCAGATGTAATTCCTGTCTGAGTCCTCTAAATGTCGGTTATCTTCTAATAGGCTCATAAATTATTGGATTTTACATTAATGTAGCATAAATTTGGTACTACTTCACCAAAATTCACTAATTCACTTGAGTCTAACCCACTTATAATTATTGAAGGGGCAAGACAGGAGGAAAAGGGTCTCGGAGTATTAGAAAAGGGATAGGGAGGCTTTTTAAATAGTAAGGGCGGAGCCAAAGGCTCCGCCCTCTGAGTTTATTTCTCGAAGTTCAATTTCTTTGTAGCCTTATAAAGCACAAAGGATTTTGGTCCAGCTAAACGGGTAACCTTAACCTCTACTTCTGCGCTCTTAGTATCAGCCGGCAGTTCTGTCACAAAGCTCTCCTTTGTAGTCTTTTTCGGCGGCAGGGTCAGGTCGATTATCTCCTTAATCTGCCAGGCGCCAAGTCTGTGGTAACCGTCAATGTCCATTCCGAGTTCCCAGTATTCCTTTTTGCCCATATTTATCACTGTGCCTTTATCTGTTTTAGCAGTCACTTCCAGGACTACCTTGTCTGCCCATAGTCAGCCATCAGGTATTCTATGTCCTGCCTTGTTCGTGAGGCCAACATTCACTATTGCGGTAGGTATCCACTTCCCAGGATGGAGCCTGATGCCCGCTATATTGGCATCAACAGCAAGCCCATCCTTAAGAATGGCCTCCTGATAGGCACCTGGGAATGTGTGACCTCTGTTTTCCTTTTTCATATGGCAGTCCTGACAGGTCTCTGTGCCACCATTTGCCCTGTAGGCATCCTGATAGCTTCCATAAAGGGTGTTACATACTATAGTATCTCCGTCAGGAGACGTGTGAATGCGGTGGCATTGTCCGCAGAAGACAGCAGAGGTGATCACATTTGACTTCACAGTCCTGTGTGCTGGCGATGCCTTTCCAGTTGGACCATGATAGACTCCTTTTTCAGGAGCGCCACGGAGGTTCTTTTCAATCGAGACCTTAGTGTTGTGGCACACAACACAATTGACATTCAACTTTGCAAGCTCCTTTTTTGCAGATTCATCCTTTTTGTCAACGGCTGTCACTATCAGGTCTGCAACATGCTTGATCAGCGATTCAGAGGCATCCTTTAGCTGCGGGGCATGGCAATCCATGCAGCGCATGAGATGCTCTTTACTTACCGGCTTGTTCCATTCCTTACCGAGTCCAGCAACGATAAAGTTCCTTATACCGCCAAGAGAGTGCACGACAGACTGGGCGTGTAAGGATGACTTCCACTCGTCGTGAACCTTTCCGTGGCAAGACTTGCAGGCCTCGTCACTGTATGCCTTTGCAAGGTCATCTATTGTGTTGAATTCTGCAAAGGCAATGACAGGCAGTGCAAGAAATGCCATGATCAAAATTAACCTGAGATACTTCATAAAATCCCTCCTTCTTTTGTTTTTTTTTGTAATGACTGAGCCCCCTATTCAATCCAATCCATATATCACCCCCTTTCATGGGTAAAACTGATTGCTCTACCTTAATGTTGCACAAATTCGGAGGCTGGCATGCCTCAAAGATAAAAGTGTATGTGAGTGTGAGTGAATGTGTGCGTGTATTGTCACAGTCACATACGCTTTCTGGTTGCTCTGCTGCTCTAATAGGTATCGCAGATAAAAGTTTTTTCACCATGCCCCGCCTCCAATATCAGGCTAATTTTTGCAACATTTGGGTCTAATTAGATTCTCTCAAATAAAGAAAAGAATTACAGGTTAATAGAGAGAAGATTAAAGCACGCGGAGGCTTATAGAGATAACTACAAAGAATCCCTGTATATAGAGTATCATGATATTCCTGAAGCCTTATAATAATAGGAAAGAATAAGGATGGGAACAAACTCCAGGCTAATATCAGATCAAAGGATGTATTAATATTCATATTATTACAAACATCGACTGTAATGAAAGCGGTTGAATCGGGTATATTAGGCGCAAATATAACAGGCAACGATATACATATTATTATAAAAGCAACCAATGCTATAGTAGCTATTCATCTCATATAATATATTTAACATGCCTTATTCTCTCTGTCAACTTGAAATTCAAAGTTTAGAAAGTCTTATAATGCTTCAGTTCAGGGTTATGACAAAGAGGGCAGGCATCGCAAAGGTAGGGCTGGATATGGTAGAATAATTTTTTAAAGAGGAGGAGGATTTATGGCAGGACATTCTAAATGGGCACAGATAAAACACAAAAAGGCGCATGCCGATGCAAAAAAGGGTAGAGTCTTCACAAAGATCGTGAAGGAGATATCTGTTGCAGCAAGGCTTGGAGGGGGAGATCCTGAGGGCAATCCCAGATTAAGACTTGCCATTGAAAAGGCAAAAGAGGTGAATATGCCTTCAGATAATATAAAGAGGGCTATCATGAAAGGCACAGGAGAACTGCCAGGCGTCTCTTATGAGGAATACTCCTATGAGGGGTATGGCCCTGGTGGGGTTGCCGTGCTTATTGAGGTATTGACAGATAATAAAAACAGGACCGTTTCCGAGTTAAGATACCTTATGTCCAAACATGGAGGCAGCCTCGGCGAGGCAGGTTGTGTTGCCTGGATGTTTGAGAAAAAAGGATATATCCTTGTAGAAAAGGGAAAGGTAGACGAAGATACCCTTATGTCTATAGCTCTCGATGCAGGGGCTGAAGATATGAAGAATGACCCAAAAGAAGATAATTATGAGATCATTACAAGACCTGAGGATTTAAATCCTGTAAAGTCAGCAATTGAATCGGCAGGTATCCCTGTTTCTCTTGCTGAGATAACAATGCTTCCTAAAAGCTATGTATCTCTCGATGAAAAGAACTCCGAACAGATGATGAGGCTCATGGAGGTTCTCGAGGACCATGACGATGTTCAGAATGTCTATGCCAACTTTGATATATCAGAGGCAGTGTTGGCAAAGGCAAGCAGTGAGTGATGAATCTCAGAGGTGCGATAAAGAAAAGATTTATATCAGGGCTGGTCATAATTATCCCTGGCATTATAACCATATCTGTCATAGTATGGTTTTTTAATTTTATCGATGGTCTCTTAAGCCCTCTACTTGATGGTCTTCTTCACAAGCATATCTCAGGTCTTGGCTTTATAACTGCTATAGTGCTCGTATTTATCGTTGGCATTATATCAAGCAATGTAATAGGAAAAAAGATAATAGGTATCTTTGAAAGGCTTTTTTTAAAACTACCTGTCTTTAAAGGTATATATACTGCCCTGAAACAACTCGTTGATGCCTTCTCTCCTGAGAGTAAAGGTGCCTTTAAGAGATTTGTTATTGTTGAGTATCCGAGAAAAGGGTCCTATGCCTTTGGCTTCCTTACAAAGGAGTGTAGCATAAAATCGGAAAGAGACGGTTCAGAATCATGTCTGAGAGCGGTTTATATCCCTACCAATAACCGTTACCTCGGTGAGATTGTACTTTTCAGGGAAGAGGAGGTTCTTTATACTGATATCCCGATTGAAGAGGGGATAAAGATTATCCTTTCAGGAGGGATTGCCGCACCTCAGAGGATTCATGAGGCGAGGGAAGAAATTCAAAAGATAGGAAAGGGACAGTAATGAAACTGGCCACTGTTATACTTGCCGCAGGTCTCGGGAAGCGGATGAAGTCTGATATTCCCAAGGTTCTCCATAATATCTTGGGTAAACCAATGATTCAATATGTTGTGGATTCAATAAAAGGGCTTGGTTCAAAAAATAATATTATTGTAATAGGCCCACACACCGAGGGTATAAAGGATACCCTCGCAGGTTATCCTGTGAGGTTTATCACACAGGAGAAACCTCTCGGAACTGGTGATGCCCTTAAGAGGGCTACAGAATTCCTTGAAGGTTTCGAAGGAACTGTTCTCGTATTAAATGGCGATACACCACTTATTGAGGCCTCGACGCTGAGAAGATTTCTTAAGATACATGACAGAAAAAAAGATGATATATCCCTCATCTCCTTCATGGCAGGAGGTATGCATTCCTATGGAAGGATAGTAAGAGAAGGTGGTGAGGTTGTGTCTATTATTGAGGATAAGGATGCTACAGTGGAACAAAAAAAGATAAGAGAGGTCAATAGTGGTATATATGCTATTGGTCAAAAGGTCCTTGACCTTCTTAAGGAGATAAAGATTAACAAAAGAAAGGGAGAATATTATCTGACAGATATTGTTGGGATAGCCGTGAAAAAGGGATACAGGGTGGAAGCTTATATCCTCGGCTCCGAGGCAGAGCTTACAGGAATAAACACGAGGGAAGAACTCTATAACGCAGGCCTTTACATGAGGGATAGGATTATAAAGAGATTATTAAATAAGGGCATAACTATAATGGATAAAGACTCCACATTTATTCATCCAGATGTAAAGATCGGAAGGGACACAATTATATATCCTAATGTGTTCATTGAGGGAAGGTCAGTAATTGGAAGGGGTTGCATAATATATCCCAATACACGATTGGTTGATACTATTGTCGGAGATGGGGTGACTATTAAGGATTCAACCCTGATTGAGAACTCCATCATCAAGGATGATGCAGTGATAGGACCCTTTGCCCACCTAAGACCTGGATCAGTGATTGGAAAGGCCTGTAAGATAGGTAACTTTGTGGAGGTGAAGAAATCCATCGTAGGCAAGGGGACGAAGGCATCCCATCTGAGTTATTTAGGGGATGCAGAGATTGGAAGCAATGTGAATATCGGTGCAGGCACCATAACATGCAATTATGACGGACAGGAGAAACATAAGACGATCATTGAGGATGGTGTTTTTGTAGGTAGCGATACCCAGCTCGTGGCACCAGTAAGGATTGGCAGAGGTGCCTATATCGGTGCAGGCTCAACGATTACTGAAGATGTTCCTCCAGGATCCCTTGCCTTGAGCAGGGTAAGACAGAAGAACATCAGGGGTTGGGTGACAAAAAGACGGAAGGCTAAAGGCTGAAGGAGGCAATAGATATGTGTGGAATCATAGGTTATATTGGTAAAAAAGATGCAATATCTGTAGTTCTCAATGGGCTCCAGAGGCTCGAATACAGGGGATACGATTCAGCAGGCATCGCCTATGTTACAGAGACTGGGATAGAGATCAAAAGGTGCAAAGGAAAGGTAAGAGACCTTTTTTCCACCATTGGCAACGATAGACCTGCTTCCAATATTGCTATCGGCCATACGAGGTGGGCAACTCATGGTAAGCCCTCTGAGGAGAATGCCCATCCCCACAGGTCAGGAGGTATAGCAATAGTCCATAATGGCATTATAGAGAACTATGTGGAGTTAAAAAGGGCCCTTATATCTGAAGGTTATTCCTTTAACTCCGAGACGGATACAGAGGTTATCTGTCACCTCATCCATAAATACACTCAGAACTTACCTCTCGAAGATGCTGTAAGAAAGGCATTATCTGAATTGAAAGGTGCATATGCCATCGCTGTGATCAGCGAAAAGAATAAAAAGATCGTTGGTGCAAGAAAGGACAGCCCCTTATGTCTCGGGGTTGGGAATGGAGAATACTTTATCGCTTCCGATGTTCCAGCCTTTTTTGAGCATTCGAAGGATGTTATATTTCTTGAAGATGGAGATATCGCTGTAGTTACAGAGGATGGGTTTAAGATAACAGATCTAAAAGGAAATATTCTCGATAGGAAGATTACATCCATCTCCTGGAGCCCCTCAATGGCTGAAAAGGGAGGCTTTAAGCATTTCATGCTAAAGGAGATTTATGAACAACCCAGGGCAATTGCTGATACGATAAGGGGAAGGATTGACCCTGAAAGAGGAGATATAAATGTTGAAGAAATCGGCCTTGATAATAATTATCTCAAGAGGCTCAAAAGAGTCTTCATAGTTGCCTGTGGAACCTCTTATCATGCAGGCCTTATCGGCAAATATATGATCGAGGAGATGGCCAGGATACCTGTTGAGGTCGATATAGCCTCTGAGTTCAGATACAGAAATCCCCTGATTGGTGAAGATGATCTCTTTATAGCGATCACCCAATCAGGAGAGACGGCTGACACCCTTGCAGCCCAGAGGGAGGCAAAGAGGAGAGGGGCAAGGGTTTTAAGCATATGCAATGTTATTGGAAGTACATCAGCGAGGGAGGCGGATAGTGTATTTTATACCCGTTCTGGGCCGGAGATAGGCGTTGCCTCAACAAAGGCCTTTACATCCCAGATAGTATCTCTTTACCTATTCTCCATAGCCTTATCACTTAATCGCAAAAACATTTCTTCTTCAGAATCTCTGAAGAGACTGAATGAGTTATTGACCATCCCGGACAAAATAGAGGGGATACTCAAAAGTGACGGAAAGATCGAGCATATAGCAAGAATTTTCTTTAAATCAAAGGACTTTCTGTACCTTGGTAGAGGGATCTATTATCCAGTTGCCCTCGAGGGCGCCCTTAAACTAAAGGAGATAAGCTATATCCACGCAGAGGGCTATCCTGCTGGAGAGATGAAGCATGGTCCGATTGCCCTTATCGATGAAGATGTACCTGTTGTCTTTCTTTCTCCTATGGGGCATCTTCAGGATAAGATCATCTCTAACATGGAGGAGGTAAGAAGCAGAGGTGGCAGGATAATAGCCCTTATGAATGAACAGGACGAAAGGGTATCTTCGATATCAGATTATTCTATCGTTATTCCCGAATCAGATCATTATCTTTCTACGATCCTTTTCACCATACCCCTTCAACTACTGGCCTATCATATAGGTGTCATGAGGGGTTACGACGTTGACCAACCGAGAAACCTCGCAAAGAGCGTTACGGTAGAGTAGGGGTTAGTAAATGGGTATCATAGGTGTTGTCCCATTGCACAAATAATTAGCAATAGGAATTCTGCGTGGTATTTTGAAACAGACAAAGATAGACAAAGCTACAGGTTATGGGTTATGGGTTATGGGTGATATTACCTCTGACCTATTACCTCTGACCTCTGACCTATTAAACCAAATATCAGGCTAATTTTTGCAACATTTGGGTATCAACTTCCCAAATACAGGCCAAACTCGATAAGGGTCTTTCTCAGCTTCTCCTTATTAGCCCCGGACATCTCGCAGAGGGGGAGACGAAACTCCTCCTTGATCTTGCCCATCATTGATAGTGCCGTCTTGACAGGTATGGGGTTTGTCTCGATAAACATCGCAGAATTCAGAGGCTCGAGACTGTAGTGTAATCGCCTCGCCTCTTCTATATTTCCCTCTTCCCATAATCTGCACATCTCCGAGACCTCATGAGGTGCAATATTTGCTGTAACCGATATAACACCTTTGCCACCGAGGGCAAGGAGGGGCAATGTAGTAAAGTCATCGCCTGACAATACAGTTATTCTATCACCGCAAAGTCTTATAAGTTCGCTTGCCTGTTTCATATCACCCGTTGCCTCTTTTATGGCAACGATATTTCTTACCTCGGCAAGTCTTGCAACTGTTGAGGGAAGGATATTAACAGCCGTTCTTCCAGGTACATTGTAAAGCACTATTGGTATATCAACAGCCTCTGCAACAGCCTTATAATGTCTATAAAGTCCTTCTTGAGTTGGCTTGTTGTAATAAGGTGCAACGAGGAGTGCAGCATCAGCCCCTAATTCTTTTGCCTTCTTCGTTATCATTATCGTCTCATCCGTTGAGTTTGCACCAGTGCCAGCAATGACAGGTATCTTCTTATTAACGACCTTAACAGCCACTTCAATAACCCTGTAATGCTCCTCATAATCGAGGGTTGCTGACTCCCCTGTTGTGCCACAGGGGACTATTGCATTCGTTCCCTTAGAGATGTGCCATTCTATCAGTTCTGAAAATGCCTTTTCATCGAATTTTCCATTTTTGAAGGGTGTTACTATCGCGACTATTGAACCTTTGATCATGCTGCCCTCCTTTCATGATAAGTGAGTCATAAACTTTAAACGAAATTCACCCCAACCCTGTAATAGTTGTCCTCCCTATCGCTCCATCTCACGATTCCTATCTTATTCGAGAAGCCATTAATAAAGGTGAGGACATGGCCTGGCTCCAGAGGATAATCTGTGATTATTCCCAGACCCGAGTCGCTTAAGTCGATCAATTCTGCTTTTTTAGTCAGCTTCTTTAATTCCTTAAGATCGAGAACCGTTACGGTATATTCTATCTCTCTTCGGTCTTCCTTTCTCTCAGATTTCCTTTTCTCCATATAGACCCTCAAAAGTTACACCGTGATCTTTCCTTCAAAGACCTCTTCAGCAGGGCCTGTCATATAGACATGATTATCTGAGGCCCAGCTTATCTGTAAGTCACCGCCTAATAGATGAACCGTGACATCTCTTTTTGTAAGTCCCTTCAGTATCGTTGCAACTACCGATGCTGAGGCCCCTGTGCCACAGGCCATCGTTTCGCCTGATCCCCTCTCCCATACCCGCATTCTTATCTCGGAGGGATTTAATATCTCTACAAACTCAACATTAGTCCTTTTCGGGAAAAGGACATGATTTTCTATCATCGGGCCGTAATATCCTACTTGGAAATCCTCTACTTTGTCAACAACAATCACAGCATGGGGGTTTCCCATTGAAAGGCATGCAATACTGAAGAGTCTGTCATCGATCTGGAGCGGGTAATCTATTATTGCCTTCACCTTTCCTTCGAAGACGTTCTTTAGAAATTCATCGGTTATGTTAACAGGGATTCTTTTGGGATCGAATATTGGCTTTCCCATATCAACCTTAACAAGGTCGTCTACCCTTTCAGGCCTTATTATGCCTGCCCTTGTCTCGATATCGAGGATTTTCTTGTTTGACAACCCCTTCCCCCAGATATAATGAGCAAGGCATCTGATACCATTGCCACACATCTCGACCTCACTGCCATCGGCATTAAAGATCCTCATCTGGAAGTCTGACATGGTTGAAGGAGCAAGCAGCAGGATCTGATCAGCCCCTATACCAAACCTTCTATGGCAGAGATGTGGCCCTATTGTTGCGAAATCAAGGCCGAGTAATTGCGGGTTCTTTATCCCATCGAGGAGGATAAAATCGTTACCGAGACCGTGCATTTTTGTGAAATATATATCCATTTACCCGATAATATCAGGAATAATCTCGTCACTGATAAGGTCTTCGTAGGTTTCTCTTTTTCTGATCAGGGCATACTCTTTATCTTTAACAATCACCTCAGCAGCCCTCGGTCTGCTGTTATAATTGGAGCTCATGCTGAACCCATAGGCTCCTGCTGACATAACCGCAAGATACTCTCCCTTATGTACCTGTTGTATCTCTCTATCCCTGGCCAGAAAGTCACTTGATTCACATATCGGTCCTACAATATCGGCAACAATACTTTTTCTTTTCCTCTTTTTAACTGGTTGTATATGATGGTAGGATCCGTAAAGGGCAGGTATTATAAGGTCATTCATTCCCGCATCAACAATAACAAATTCCTTCTCCTCCCCTTTCTTTAGATAAAGGACTTTTGTTACAAGTATGCCGGCATTGCCAACTATTGACCTCCCTGGCTCTACTATCAATGTTAGTTTCCTGCCCTTTAGAAAGGGTAGAAGGTTACGGGCCAGATCCTTTGGCAACGGAGGTACCTCATCCTTATAAGTGATTCCGAGGCCACCTCCTATATCAAGATACTTTATTGAGATACCATTTCGCTCTAATTCCTCCAGTAATAAAAGAACCCTCTTGAGTGCCTCTGTAAAGGGAGAGACCTTTGTGATCTGGGAACCTATATGCTTGTGAATACCGACTATCTCAAGGTTTTTGAGTCTCTTGATAGACCTGTAATATTCGAGGGCATCATCTATGGGTATGCCAAATTTATGTTTTTTAAGACCTGTTGCAATGTACGGATGTGTCTCAGGGTCTATATCAGGATTAACTCTGAGGGCAATCGGGGCCTTTACATTCATCTCCCTGGCAATCCTGTCTATCTCGTAAACTTCATCCTCAGACTCAATATTAAACATAAGAATTCTTGATTTCAGGGCATATCTTATCTCTTCCTCTGTCTTGCCTACGCCGGCATAAACTATCTTCTTTGGCGTAATGCCTGCTTTTAGTGCCCTAAAAAGTTCTCCTCCTGAGACAATGTCAGCACCTCCACCATTTTTTGCAAGGATTTTCATTATTGCTGAGTTTGTATTCGCCTTCAGGGCAAAGCAGATTATATGAGGGACGCCATCAAAGGCATCATCATAGGCCTTGAAATGCCTCAAGATAGTATTATAACTGTAAATGTATAAGGGAGTCCCAAAGGCTGCCACAAGTTCTCTAACAGGGACATCCTCTGCATAAAGCTCGTTATCTTTGTATCTGAAAAGATGCATATCTTTTTAAAAAGCGGTTAAATATTATATAATTTATTTTGATTTTCGGCAATACCAGGCTCATAGCTCATGGCTCATCGCTATGAGCTATGAACTATGAGCTTTTTTCGGATTAAAGGAGATTAGAATGGGGAAGAATATTGTAGAAAAGATATTTGAATCTCATATTCTCTATGGAGAGGCGGTAAAGGGGAAACAGATAGGCCTTAGAGTTGATCAGGTTTACACTCAGGATGCGACAGGTACCATGGCCTGGCTTGAGTTTGAGGCTATGGGGGTTGACAGGGTTAAGATACCACTTGCTGTATCCTATGTTGATCATAACATGCTTCAGTCAAACTTCATGAATGCCGATGATCACCTCTTCTTACAGACCGCTGCTGCAAGATTTGGCGCCTATTTCTCAAAACCTGGCAATGGGATATGCCACCAGGTACACCTCGAGAGGTTTGCTGCACCAGGCAGGATCGCCCTTGGCACAGACAGCCATACTCCAACAGGTGGAGGCATGGGGATGATAGCCATTGGTGTCGGGGGTCTTGAGGCTGCGACTGTAATGGCAGGTGAACCTTTCGAGATAACAATGCCTGATGTCGTCCTTGTTAAGCTTACTGGTAAACTCAGAAGGCCTTGGGTTACTGCCATGGATGTGATATTGACCCTTTTAAAGATGCTGACAGTTAAAGGAGGGGTGGGAAAGATATTTGAGTATGGGGGAGAGGGTGTTTCTGACCTTAATGTTACAGAGAGGGCAACGATAACGAATATGGGAGCAGAACTTGGCGCTACAACATCAATATTTCCAAGTGATGAAAATACACTTCGTTATCTCAGATCCCAGGGAAGGGAAGGGGACTGGTTAGAGTTAAAGGCAGATGACGATGCAAGATACTCAGAGACGATAGTCCTTGACCTAAGCAATATCGAACCAATGATCGCCCAACCTCATAGCCCTGACAATGTCGTCCCTATCAGAGAGATTGCTGGAAAGATGGTAAACCAGGTTTGTATAGGAAGTTGCACAAACTCATCCTATCAGATGTTGAGGTCTGTTGCAACGATACTCAGGGGAAGAACGATCCCTGAATGGGTAAATCTGCTGATCAATCCTGGCTCAAAGCAGGTCTATGAGATGTTATCGAGGGAAGGGCTTATCGCTGATATGATAGGTGCCGGTGCCAGGATACTCGAGGCATCCTGCGGCCCCTGTATAGGGATGGGTGGTGCCCCTGGAACAGGCCATGTCTCAGTGAGGTCTTATAACAGGAACTTCAAAGGACGGTCAGGTACAAAGGATGCCTTTGTATATCTCACAAACCCAATAGCATGCTCAATCATTGCC
>JBKBUB010000140.1:0-4479 GCA_046290925.1 Thermodesulfovibrionales bacterium
CCCTTTATAATTTCATACTTAAAAAGGGCATTATGCTCATGCAGGAATATCAGGTCTATCTCAAAGGGATCAAAAAGCATGGAGAGGTCCCTATATATAAAGCCGTAGGTCTCAAGGGCTTTACCAGACTCTGGTGACCTCTCAAAGGCAACGGCCACATCAAGATCAGAGGAGGCATCAGGCGTGACCCTTTCTCCTTCGAGATACCTTTTGCCCTTTTCAGCCTGCGAACCAAAAAGATACACTACAGAAATTCTATATCTTTCAGCAATCTCTTTCAATTGTTTCCTGTTCATAATGGAATATACTGTAAAACCCTTGAGATTTTAACCTTTATACCCTTAACTTTTCAACTTTTCAGGCCTCACTCCACTTTGCAAGGAATCAAAAGGGGCATAGAATCAGTTATTAAAAGATATAATTGGCTATGCCATACATATTGTTTAATGGATAACCATTATCATATTATCATAGAAACGCCTGATGGAAATTTATCTAAAGGGATGAGGCAGCTTAATGGTGTATACACACAGGCATTTAACAGAACGCATATTGTAGGGGCAACCCTTGTGGTTACCCAAAATAAATGGGCAGGGACAAGCCCTGCCCCTACACATGAACAAGCAGTATCTTGCCTCGTTATTAAGGAAAGGTGGGAAGGTTGTTGTAGCCTTTACAAGACTCAACCATGAGATACTCTTTAATCATCCTGAGCTTAAAGGTTACATGAGTGGTGTGTAATATTGCCCTTCCCTCGCTCTGTCGCTTAAGGATGATAACTCCAGTCGGGCTACGCCCTCCTTCCGTTATCATCCTTCTCTACCAAGGGGATTCAGCATATAATCCTACATCTATTTCGAAGAGATTTTATTTTGAGGAAATACGGAGAAAATTTATCCGCCGCCTTTCCGTTAAGAATAAACCCAAACGTTGCAAAAATTAGCCTATTATTGGAAGCTGGCATGGTGAAAAAAACTTTTATCTGCGATACCTAAAGCAACATTCAATAAACATAAGTGGTTCTTATTAAACACGGCACTACAGGTGTAGTCTTGATTAAGCAATCACATTTAATATTTAATATCAAATCGCATTATAAAAGTTTTTGAGCCCCGCACCCATCCCAGACAGAACGCAATGAGGAGAGGCACGCCCTTACTCTCTGGGATGGGTGCGGGGCAGCCTCCAAATTTATGCAACATTAGGGTAAAATCATCAATTGGAGAGGGACAGTGGGAATCGAACCCACCACGGCTCCTTCTAATGGATAGCCTTATTTAAGACCTTTAACCGTGACACTGGTTTTGCAGACCAGGTGAGGCACCAGCCCCATGCCCCTCAAATTATAAAATAATTAAATATTTCTGATATGTCAAATAGAAAAAATCTATCGATAAAAAACAGAGATTTTTCCTTTGCGCAAATGGTGAGATTTTTCAGGAGGAAGAACCTTAGCTATATCTCAGGGAATCTTCAATCCCGTTTCTTATCCTTTCGATAGTGGGCATGTAATGATCTTCCAGTTTTGGAAAAGGCATTACCACATCATAACCCGTAATCCTAATTATAGGGGCTCGAAGGTATAGAATAGCCTCCTCCGCTAAGAAGGCAGAGATCTCTGCCCCAAACCCTCCTGTCTTTGGCGCCTCGTGGACGATAACTACCCTACCTGTCTTCTTAACGGACTTAATAATCGTCTCCTCATCCAGCGGTACAAGGGTCATAAGATCTATCACTTCCGCATCGATCCCCTCAACAGCCTGAACTGTCCTTTGAAGCATACTTCCCCAGGAGATAACTGTAACATCCTTACCCTCCTGTACAACTTTCGCCTTTCCGAGAGGAATGGTATATTCACCGTCAGGTACCTCTTCCTTAATGAGTCTGTAAAGCCTTGTTGATTCGAAGAATATCACAGGATCAGGATCACGAATAGCGGATAACAATAATCCTTTTGCGTAATAAGGTGAAGAAGGAACGACGACCTTGATGCCAGGCATATGACAGAACAGTGCCTCCGTGCTTTCTGAATGGAGTTCTGGAGCCTTAATGCCAGCGCCATAAGGAGTTCTTATAACAAGGGGACAGGTAAACCTTCCCCTCGAACGTGACCTTATCCTCGATGCATGGGAGAAGATCTGGTCAATAGCTGGGTATATGAATCCCATGAATTGGATTTCGACAACGGGTCTTAATCCATAAACAGCCATACCGATAGCCATCCCAACTATCCCGGATTCTGCAAGTGGAGTATCTATAACCCTTTCTTCCCCGAATAGTTCGAGTAGCCCCTCCGTTACACGAAATACCCCTCCGTCCTTTCCAACATCCTCCCCCAGGATGACAACCCTTTCGTCCCTCACCATTTCCTCCTTGAGGGCGAGGTTTATTGCCTGAACCATATTAAGTTTTGGCATAGCTATTAATTCGCTCATCGTTCATAGTTCATAGTTCATCGTTCATCGTTCATAGCTATGAGCCAAGAGCTATGAACTAATTACCATTACCCATCACCTTTCATATCAAACCGCATTATAAAAGTTTTTGAGGCGTGCCAACCCTCCGAATTTATACAACATTAAGGTTTACTTAGCTTTTCAGATCAACTGTGCAATGTGGACATTTTATAGCTTTAATAGGAATAGAAGAAAAACAGTAGGGACATTCCTTAGTAGAAGGAGGAGGTGGCAGGGGTTCCTCTCTTTTTAATCGATTAATGTTTCTTATAAGGATAAAAACAGCAAAGGCGACTATCAAGAAACTTATGATCGTGTTAATGAAAACGCCTATATTCATGGTCACGGCACCAGCAGCCTTAGCATCTGCAAGCGTACCATAAGGTGCTGGCACCTTTCCTTCTTTGATCACAATAAAAAAATTCGAGAAATCTACATTACCCAGAAGCAAACCAATTGGTGGCATGATAACGTCATTGACCAGTGAATTGACAATAGATCCGAAGGCAGCACCAATAATTATACCCACTGCCATGTCCGCAACATTCCCCTTGACAGCGAATTCCTTAAATTCCTTAAGCATCCCCATAATACAACCTCCTAAGATTTAGAGTTAAATTACGCGAATTCGCAGAAATACAGATGTCTTCATGACATATGGCTTCTCAGTTTCAAAATTTCCTTATTCTGTCGCTGCGTTAAACCATCATAGGAATACCTAAACATATCCTCTGGAGACGGCGGTTCTATGGATTCCTCCTTCTTAACAGCCTCATCAACTATAACCTTTGCCCTCTCATCAACCTCCCTCTGATATTTCTCAGTCCATAGGCCCTTTCTTTGCATAAACAAACTCAATCGCATGATAGGGTCCTTCGCCTTCCATGCCTCAACCTCTTCCTTTGACCTGTATCTCGTTGCGTCATCGGCTGTGGTATGGTCACCCATCCTGTAGGTCACACATTCTATGAGTGTTGGGCCTTCACCCTTTCTCGCTTTATCAAGGGCATCTTTTGTTGCCTTATAAACTGCAAAGACATCATTGCCATCGACCTGAATACCCTCAAATCCATAAGCAAAGGCCTTTTGCGCAAGGGTCTTTGACGCAGACTGCCTCTGTCTCGGCACAGATATTGCCCATTGATTGTTCTGGCAGATGAAGACAACAGGCAATTTAAAGACCCCTGCTATATTAAGGCCTTCATGAAAGTCCCCCTTTGATGTCCCTCCGTCTCCAAAATAGCAAACCACTACTATATTATCCTTTTTATATTTTGCAGCCATAGCCGCACCAACAGCATGTGGCACCTGTGTTCCGACAGGCACACAAACAGGAAATATATTGATACTGTCAGGAGACCTCGCACCCCTCTCATCACCTGCCCAGTACTGAAGAAGCATATATAAGGGATAACCAAGAGTAATGTAGACTCCCATCTCCCTGAAGGAAGGGAATACCCAGTCTGTTTGTTTAATTGCGTAGGCACTACCAATCTGTGATGCCTCCTGTCCAATAATAGGTGCATAGGTTCCGAGCCTTCCCTCTCTCTGGAGGCTCAATGCCCTCTGGTCAAAGGTCCTCGACAAAACCATTAACTCATAGAGCCGTTTTATATCATCAGGCGTAAGAGAGGGCATCAGGGAATTATCGATATTTCCCTCTTGGTCCATAATAGACAGAAATCTAACAGAAAGAGTTTCGATTATCTCCTCTGGCATATTAAAGAATATCACAGATAACAGAACGGGTCAATGCTGAAATAGACCCCTTACGAAGTGGCAAGACACTCTTAGACCTTTATGTCCTAATATTTGTCTCTTTGAGGCTTGAAGAGGATACAGTTAATTACCTGACAAGTAATAAGATTTATGCAATGGCCTAAGGGAATGGGAATATATAGATATACTGAATTTCGATGCCCTGGGGACTTGAAGTAACCCTAATGTTGCATAAATTTGGAGGCTGCCCCGCACCCATCCCAGAGAGTAAGGGCGTGCCTCTCCTCCTTGCGTTCTGTCTGGG
>JBKBUB010000141.1:0-4446 GCA_046290925.1 Thermodesulfovibrionales bacterium
TTACTCTGTGATTCCAGCGAAGATGTCAGGCCTATCAGTAGCAATACCATCAACGCCTTTCAGGATGTATTTCTCGGCTTCCTCTTTGGTATTAATCGTCCAGATTATGACCTTAAGGTTCTTCCTGTGGGCATCTTCAACGTTTTTGGTATGGACAAATCTGTAAAGTGGAACCAGATACTGGGCATTCAGGGTAAGTGCTGAGGTGATTGGATTTTTATGTCTTGCATATATAAGGCCTGTCTCGACCTTTTTATTTAGCTCTCTAACCTTTTGCAGTGCCTCCTCATGGAAGGATATGATCACAACCCTATCGAGGAGTTTCTTTTTGATTATTTCATCAATGACCTGTTTTTCACAGCCTGGCTCTTTTAATTCTATCAAGATCTTATCTACCTTTCTATCGATGAAATCCAGTGCTTCATCGAGGGTAGCGATCTTCCCTCCTGTCAAGGTCTTCATTTCCTTTAGCGTGGCTTCATCAATCCTGACGTCAACGCCAAAGACCCTTTTCAGGTTATCGTCATGACAAAGGACGAGCCTTTTATCCTTTGATATCCTCACATCCAGTTCAATCGCATTGGCTCCAAGTTCAATCGCTTTCCTGAAACTATCTATAGTATTCTCTGTCTCGTATGCCCTCGCGCCCCTGTGGCCTACCTTTAAGAATTTTGTATCCATCAATAATCTATCCCCTTCTGTGGCTCTATGCCCTGGCGGTAGGCATGTTTGATCTCTATCATCTCTGTAACCGTGTGGGCCCTTTTAATGACTTCAGGATGGGCATCTCTGCCTGTTAGAACGAGATGGAGGAGAGGAGGTTTTTTGTCCAAGAGGTCAAGGACCTGATCGAGATCAAGAAGCCTTAATTTCAGGGCATTGTTAATCTCATCGAGGATGATGATGTCATAGTTACCTGAAAGCATCTTTTCTCTTGCAAGCTTCAGGGCATCTTGAGCGTTAGCCCTGTGTTCTTCAAAGGGATAGGGATTGCCATAGATACCACAAAAACCCTTTCCCATCAGATGAAGTTCTACATTGGGATAAAGCCTTTTTATACCGTCTATCTCTCCAGCGTACATGTCTCCCTTCATAAAATGGATTATGCATACCCTCATGTTGTGTCCTGCTGCCCTCACTGCAATACCGAGAGCGGAAGTGGTCTTCCCCTTGCCGTATCCTGTTATGACCACAATAAGCCCAACCTTTTCCTTTGGCTCGAGCAATGTAAGTTTTAATTCGCCTGATTGGATCTCATCCACGAATCACCCCTATAAGTCCTTTTAATCTCTTGAAGTCCTCCTCAAAATCCTTCCTGGCAAATCGCATGGCATAGGCAGGATGGAAGGTTATAAAAAATACCCTGTCTCCTTTGTTAATAGTCCTTCCATGCTCTTTGGAAATCTCTACATTTCTCTCAAGGAGTGCAAGGCATGCCGTACTACCCAGGAGTACGATAATCTTCGGATCTATGATAGAAAGCTGTTTCAACAAATGGGTCCTGCTATGGATTATATTCTCCTTTGTCGGCCTGCCTCTCACAGGCCTGTATTGAGCAGGACTGGTTATAAAGACCTCTTCATCCTTAAGTCCGATAGACCTAATCATTTGTCTTAAGAATCTTCCTGACCTTCCAATAAAGGGGCGACCTGTCTTTGCCTCCTCGCTACCAGGTGCCTCACCAATGAAGACAATCTCAGCATCAGGATTTCCCTCTCCAGGTACAGCCTTTCCCTCTCCCCACCTCTGGCATAACTTGCATCTTCTGATCTCATCAGCTATCTTTTCGAGCATATTAAGCTTATTATTCATTCTTTCTATTAAGATACTACAATCAAAATATTATCATGTCAACTCGACGAAGTTTCCTCAAAAATAAACCCAAACGTTGCAGAAATTAGCCTATTATTTGGTTAATAGGTGAAGTGATAAATAGGCTGAAGGCTGAAGGCGATAGAGCGACAATGCTACAGTGCGACAGTGCGACCGTCTACAAGGAATGTTTAAACGTCCATAAATACTGTCGCACGGTCGCTCGATCGCACTAAGCCCTAAGCCCATTTACCTATTCATTTGAGGCATGCCAGCCTCCGAATTTATGCAACATCAAGGTTATTTCATGTATAATTAATCATGCCGAGTCTCGAAGATTATAAAGGGCAGGCACCGGCCTGGTGTCCTGGTTGTGGGAATTTCGGGATCCTCAAGGCCTTTAAAGAAGCAATGGTCGAATTGGGTCTCGAGCCTCATCAGTTTGTTATCGTCTCGGGCATAGGACAGGCAGGGAAATTCCCCCATTACCTCAGGTGCAATACCTTTAATGGTCTTCATGGCAGGACTCTGCCCGTTGCAACGGGTATAAGGCTTGCGAATCATGAATTAACGGTTTTTGCTGTTGCAGGTGATGGTGATTGTTATGGGGAGGGAGGGAATCATCTTATTCATGCTATTAGGAGGAATATAAACGTAAAACTCCTCGTCCATGACAATCAGGTCTATGGCCTTACAAAGGGACAGGCCTCGCCAACGAGCCTCGAGGGGATGGTGACAAAGGTTCAGGTTAACGGGGTGATCTCCGAGCCTTTGAATCCTGTCGCCATGGCCATTGCCCTTGATTGTAGTTTTGTGGCCCGAGGCTTTGCTGGGGATACAGAACACCTTAAGGGCCTGATTGAGGAGGCTGTAAAACATGAGGGCTTTTCACTTATAGATATCCTTCAGCCCTGCGTCACATTTAATAGGATAAACACCTATGAGTGGTACAAAAAGAGGGTTTATTATATAGAACCTGAATATGACCCTTTGGACAAGATAAAGGCCTTTCATAGATCTTTAGAGTTCGGGGAAAGGATTCCCCTCGGTGTTATATATAGAAACAACCGTAGTATCTTTGAAAAAAGAATTTCAGTTATTGATAGCCTGCCTCTTGTGAAACAAGGTGTTAACATATCGATCGAAAAGACCTTAGAGAAATTCTATTAAAGGGATTTAAGTATCTCTTTTAATTCTTCCTGCGTAATAGTATATCCTTTTTTACAAAACTGACATTGAATCTCTAAGGGCTCACCCTTTCTTATGAATTCCCTGATATCCTCTTCACCGAGGGATACTATTGCATCAAGAACCCGCTCTTTTGTGCAAGGACAATGATAGCTGACAGTCCTTCTCTCCATAATATCAAAGGGCATCCCTCAGGCCTCCTCTATAATCTCCTCGGGACTCATTCCTTTTAGGATCATTGAGCTCACAGGCTGAAGTTTCTTCAGTCTCTCTTCAAGATATATGATTGCCCTTTCTGTTACATCAGGAAGGGCATGGATCATGAACCCACCCGAGGCCTTTACAGAATTGTCTGTCTCTACATATACACCGAGGGATACAGCGGCAGGTATCTGCTCTGAATTCCTCAGGTAATAGGCAAGGTCTGTTGCTATCTCACCTGTCTGTAAAGGGACGCTTCCACGATAATATTCCCTTAAACCCAAGTCTTTTATTACTGTAAGGATTCCATTTCCTATTGCCCTTCCAACATCGAGTTTGTCATCTTTAAGCCCTAAATGTATATGAGGCCTTTTCACATAGGCCCTCACCCTGCTAAGCCAGTCTGCCTCTGCAATTATCTCTTTCAAAGGGCCATCACCTGAGATCTGGATTATTATCTTCTGTCCCTCTTTGAGGAGAGAAGACATTAGTATCGCGCCACTGATCGTCCTTCCAAGTGCTGCTGAGGCCGTTGGGTATGTATCATGAATCCTCCTTGCCTTCTCAACCGTCTCTGTGTCATTGAGGCTCACGATCAAAAAGGGTTCATCCTTAGCCATTGCCTTAATGAGGATGTCCATATTAGAAGCCGAGTCTAACCCTGCAGGATTTACAGAATCCAGGCCCTTTTATATCAGTATCTCTTATGGAGTTCGAGAAGTACATTATACACCTCCTGTCATGACAGTGGTCAAGGCCACAGAGGTGTCCAATCTCATGAATTGCCTCTTTAATGGCCCTGTCAACGAAGAGTTTTTGGTCAGGCCTTGCTCTGTAAAATTCCTCCCTTAGCCTCGTCAGTGATATAATAGCTATTCCCCTTAATATATCTGCCTCGCCGAAGACAAAGTTTAGCTGAGGGACATAGAGATCGACATCCGTTATCCCTAAGATGAGGTCTGCCTCTCTTTTTAATCTCGACAGTTCCTCAATGATTATCGTTGAATGATATTGTCTTCTTTTCGGATTATAAGCCCTTTCAGGTATCCTTACGGCCTCAGAGATTTTTGTCTTAAAGGAGAAGGTATTCCCAATTGCCCTTGCTAATTCAGGGAGGCTTTCTCTGTTGACATCTCCAACGGGTATTATCGCTACGGTTTTCATTAATAGGAAAGTTTACCCAAACGTTGCAAAAATTAGCCTGATATTGGGGGCTGGCATGGTGAAAAAACTTTTATCTGCGAT
>JBKBUB010000142.1:0-4347 GCA_046290925.1 Thermodesulfovibrionales bacterium
TCCCTTGTAAATACAGTTACCCTTTGTGATAGATCACCCTCTGACACCCTTCTCATGGCCCCTGATAAATTGGATACAGGTCTCAGAACAAAGGCCCTAATAGCGAGATAAAGTATCAAAAAGGTGGTCAGGGTAAAGATTGTAGCATAGAGTGTTATGTTCTTGATCTGTCCGCTTATTATCTTGTTCACCCCTGAAAGGGAGAAGTCCGTCTCTAAGATACCGAGGACCCTTTGCTCAAGTGGATGGGCATGGCATGTTGCAGTATAGCAGGATGGCTCATTGTATATTGGATCGATATAAGTGAGAATCCTGTATCCTTCTTTAGAACTATGAATGATCCATCGATTTTTCCCGGTTAAGGTCATGGAAGGTCTTTGAGGGTCACTGTGGCAACCAATACAAGCAGGCGATGACCTATCCACCATCCTGCCTATCTCATCACTACGGGATGAATAAAAAATCCTCCCTTTACTGTCAAATATCCTCACCCTTTTAATATCCTCTGAGGCTGCAATATTATTGATAGTCTGCTGTACAGATTCCCTGTGAAAGGTTAACATCCCGTAACGAGTAGCCCTTTTGATCAATTGTGAATGGAACGATATATCCTCTATTGCATGCTCTGTGAGGGTCTTCTTCTGCGCATTTATCAGGATATACCAGGATATGCCACCACCGAGGAGTATTAAGAGACCAATGGTTATAGTGAGTTTAGCAGCGAGGGATCTGCTAAATGACCTTAAACTTAACATATTGATCTTCCTTAGAAGATTATACCCTAAAAAGTAATGTTTCATCAGAAGGAAATTCCTTTTTATGATAAAATATTTATCAATGTTTAATCTTATCAATTGGGAGGTATTTATGAAAGTATTAGAAGGCAAGCTTCAGGCAGAAGGTTTGAGATTTGGCATCATCGTTAGCAGGTTCAATGATTTCATCACATCGAGGCTTCTTGATGGGGCATTAGATGCCCTCATCAGACATGGTGCTGATGAAAAGGACATAGAGATTATCAAGGTGCCTGGTTCTTTTGAGATACCCATGATTGCTAAGAAACTGGCGAATAAGGGCGTTTATGATGCAATTATATGCCTCGGAACAGTGATCAGGGGAGCAACACCTCATTTTGATTATGTGGCGGCTGAGGTCTCAAAAGGTATTGCCTCGGCATCAATGGAGACAGGGATACCCATCTCATTTGGCATTATAACCTCCGATACTATAGAACAGGCTATAGAGAGGGCAGGTTCTAAATCAGGCAATAAGGGCTGGGATGCCGCCATGACTGCCATTGAGATGGCTCAGGTTATTAAAAAGATCTGATTATGAAGAGGCGGAAGGGAAGGGAATATGTCTTACAGTTTCTCTTTCAGTTCGACTTTACAGGGAAAAGGCCTGATGAGAAAGAGTTTAATGCCTTCTGGGATGCCTTGGATGAGGATGACGAGGTAAAAGGATTTGTCAGGGATATCTTATACGGAACTGTGGACAATCTCAGCGAGATTGACGATGTCATTAGTAAAGCAGCAGAGCACTGGGCAATTGAAAGAATGGCCGCAGTAGACAGGAATATCTTGAGGGCGGCAACTTATGAACTCCTCTACAGGAAGGATATACCCTCTGCAGTAACTATAAATGAGGCAATCGAGATAGCAAAAAAGTACTCAACCACAGAGTCTGCACCCTTTATAAATGGGATTCTTGACAGGATCGCAAAGGGATTAAAAGATAAAAGGATAAGGTAGATGAAGATTGCCATTATCTCTGATGTCCACTCAAATCTCGAGGCCCTCGAATCTGTCTTGAAGGATATAAGGAAAAAAAGAATAGAGAGGATAATCTTTCTCGGTGATGCTGTTGGATATGGACCTAATCCGAATAACTGCATAGATGTCCTGGAAAAGGAATGCGAAATATTACTGGCAGGGAATCACGACAGGGCAGCGGTTGGAATGACCGATATAGAATACTTTAATGAGTTTGCCCGTGCTGCAATCATTTGGACAGCAGAGACACTGACGGAGGAGCATAAAGAATTCTTGTCCAGGTTGCCCGTATCAACGAGATTTTATTCAGGGATTGAAGATATATTCCTTGTTCACTCTACCCCTAAAGAACCTGAATCCTGGCATTATCTCCTGACACTATGGGATGCGGAGGTGAACTTTAATTATTTTACAGAGAGGATATGTCTCTTAGGTCATAGCCATGTCCCATTTATTATTGAAAGGAAACTATCGGGGGAGATGATGGTTTACAGGGATAATGCTGCTTTGAAAAGTGGATTAAGATATATTATAAATGCAGGAAGCGTAGGTCAACCGAGGGACGGGGACCCGAGGGCATGCTATGCTATAATGGATGGCGACTCAATCAGATTTGTAAGGATAGATTATAATATAAAAAAGACTCAGAAAAAGATGGTAGAGGCAGGTCTGCCTAAGCCTCTTATAGATAGGCTTGAATATGGAACATAAGGAGAAAAGATGATAGCACGTTACACAAGGCCAGAGATGGGAAGCATATGGACAATCGAGAACAAATATGCGAAATGGCTCGATGTAGAGATAGCGGTATGCGAGGCCTGGGCTGAACTCGGAGAGATACCTGAAGAGGCGCTCAGGACGATCAAGAAAAAAGCCCGCTTTGATGTTGAGAGGATCGAGGAGATTGAAAAGACAGTAAAACATGATGTCATAGCCTTCCTCACCTCTGTTGCTGAGAATGTAGGGCCAGAGTCGAGGTACATCCATAAGGGACTTACCTCATCTGATATCGTTGATACAGCGCTGTCTCTCCTCATGAGAGAGGCCTCGAACATCATAATAAAGGACATAAAATCACTGAGCGATGTCCTCAAAGAGCAGGCCTTCAGATATAAGGATACCCCGTGCATGGGAAGGAGTCATGGCGTCCATGCAGAGCCGATGACCTTTGGCCTTAAATTCGCCCTCTGGTATGAGGAGATGAGAAGGAATCTCGAAAGGATGAAAAAGGCAAAAGAGGTAATAAGCATTGGTAAGATATCAGGTGCGGTTGGCACCTTCTCAAACATACCTGTAGAGATCGAGGAGAAGGTCTGTAAGAGACTCGGCCTCAAACCTGAGCCAGTTGCTACTCAGGTTGTTCAGAGAGACAGACACGCAGAATACCTGTTAACGCTGGCTATTATTGCAGCAACGATTGAAAAGATAGCTATTGAGATAAGACACTTACAAAGGACAGAGGTCCTCGAGGCTGAAGAGCCCTTTGAGACGGGACAAAAGGGTTCCTCAGCTATGCCTCATAAGAGAAATCCTGTTGGTTGTGAAAACCTCTCGGGTCTCGCCAGGGTTGTAAGGGCAAATGCCCTAGCCTCAGTAGAGAATATTGCACTCTGGCATGAGAGGGACATCTCCCATTCCTCTGTAGAGAGAATAATCATCCCTGACAGTTCTATCCTCATAGACTATATGTTGAACAGGCTCACAGGGATACTGAGGGCACTTCAGGTATATCCTGAGAGGATGAAGGAGAATATGCAGAAGAGTTATGGCCTCTTCAACTCCCAGAGGGTCATGCTTGCCCTAACAGAAAAGGGACTCACAAGGGAGGAGGCATACCTCATAGTCCAGAGAAATGCCATGGAGAGTTGGAAGAAAAGGAAGGACTTTAAAGGTCTCCTCCTTAAAGACAGGGACGTTAAAAAACACTTAACAGCCCAGGAGATAGAGGGGTTGTTTGATATTGGCAATTACTTTAGGAACATAGACTATATCTTTAAAAGGGTATTTAAAGAGCCTAAAGGAAAAAGCTAAAGTTCACGATTAACTTGGATATGATAGCTTTCGCATCAATTCATCGGAAAGTGTCATATTCTTTCTTCCCTTAACTTATCAACATACTCTTAAGCATCTTCTCCTTTCATAGTCCTTTTCCTAATCCATAAAGTTTATTCCAATCAAACTCTGTTAACCTTATTATCTATCCATCAACTGCCACTGTCAATTTTGTGAAGGTCAAAGTTTGTCGATAGAAGGTTTAAAAGGGATAGATTTCTCTGAGAGAAGAATCACTCCTGCGCGTTTCCTCCTACTAAGAATTAGTGTTATAACATTTATACAAACTGGTTTTACCAGTCAAAGTTGGACAGGCAGGAGAACTCCGCGTTTCCTGGGTCAATGAACCCTTTTTTGAGTCTGTTCCCTGCCTCCCAAAGCCATAATAGGTTGATTGGGTCAAAGAACCCTTGTCATCATGGAGGATTGGCCGGGAGGCTTCACCTGCCTTATCTAACAAACTACTCAGTGAGGTGTTGTGTAAGTAATCTCTTTGTCGGTATTAATGTCTCCAAGGATTCTT
>JBKBUB010000143.1:0-4273 GCA_046290925.1 Thermodesulfovibrionales bacterium
ATCGCAGATAAAAGTTTTTTTCACCATGCCAGCCCCCAATAATAGGCTAATTTGTGCAATGTTTGAGTATAGGCTACAGGCTGAAAGCGATGAGATCGTGATGAGTTAAAGACTCCCGCCGTAAACCTAAATCTGTAGTAATTATATCACAACAGGTTCAACCTTTACAGCATCTATTGAAGCCTCTCCGTTTGTTGAAAGATGGGTAATCTGGTTGACATTTGCATAGGGATAATTGACAGGAGCAAATACAGCACCCTCAGGCATCTCAACAGAATACATGGCCTTCATTATGACCTCTCCACGTCTCGATGTTACTTTGACAAATCCGTCGTCCTCTATACCGTATCTCTTTGCGTCAACAGGATTGATCTGGAGGTACGCATCGGGTGAGACAGAACCGAGATTTTTTGACATTATCGAAAGGGCGCCTGAATGCTGAAGGAGGTTTGCTGTCAATAATTGAAGTGGATAAGAGGGATCAGGAGATTCGGAAACCTCATATTCAACTGAATGGAAGGTCGGTTTAAACTCTCCCGAAGGAACGGATGTTACTGTTTCAGAGATAGCTGTTTTTATCTCCTTCAGATCCTTTAGCCCGAGGTCTTTATTCATAACCCTCGCCATATTCCTGAAGACCTTCCAGTCAGGAATAGACAGTCCTGTTTCTGGAAGAAGTTTCGGGATAGGCTGGATATTCCCTGTAGCTGCCATGAAGGAACCTTCTTTCTCACCCCAGCTACTGGCAGGAAGGACTACATCTGCCATCTCAGCAGTTTCTGTCAATATAATGTCCTGCACTACAAGAAACTCAATCTTCTTTAATGTCTCCTTAACCTCATTTGTATTCTTAAAGGTTAAAAGAGGATTTTCTCCCATAATATATAAGGCCTTGAGGGAACCAGGTTTATATAACATCTCGTAGGCGTCTTTGCCGCGGTTTATAGGTACCACACCGGAAATATACATGCCAAGAGTATTCGAGAATTCGGCAGGTATCTGCAATGCCTCGGGTAAATCTCCCATTAGATTAATGAGATTTGCTGCTGCCAGTATGGTATTAAGTCCTTTTGTGTTTTCCGATGAACCTAATGTTAATGATATGAGTCTATTTTTAGCCTTTCCATAACAATCAGCGAGTTCTACTATATCCTGAGAAGGTATTCCGATTAGGGTAGCCACTCTTTCAGGGGCATAGGCATCAAGAGACTTTATGAAGGACTCGTAGTTCGGTATTGCTTTTGCCTTCTCCTTATCGTAAAGACCTTTATCGTGAAGCACCTTCATTATCGAATTTATCAGGGCAACCCCTGTGCCTGGCTTTGTCTGAAGCCATTTCGAGCTATTTCGGGCAAGTTTAGTTTCCTTAGAATCAACAACCACGAGTTCCGCACCGTTTTTTCTTGCCTTTATAAAATTCAGGCCCCAAACAGGCATGGTAGAGGTTATATCAGACTCAATAACGAGTATGAAATCAGCCTTCAGGGGTGAATCCCATTTTATTGGAAGGTAGGACAGACCAAAGGCCTTTTCGATAGCCTTCTGAGCGATGGCATAACCGAATCTCGCTGCAGAATCTATATTATCAGTACCTATAACATCCCTCATAAATCTCTGAAGCATGTAATTATCTTCCATGGTGCATCTCTGTGAACCTATGGCACCAATGGATTCAGCACCATATTTTTCTTTAATTGACAGCAGTCTTGAGGCGACGTGGTCGAGCGCTTCTTCCCATGAAACGGTTACAAATCTACCATCCTTTTTTATCAAAGGGTTCGAGAGTCTCTTTTCAGAATAAAGATAATCGAATCCAAATCTTCCTCTGCTGCAAAGATTACCATCATTGATACCTGTCCCCTGTTTACCTCTCGATCTAATGATCCTTCCCTCTCGCAAGCTGAGGTGCAAGGTGCATCCGCAACCACAGTAAGGGCATATTGTCTCATGCTCATCCATGTACCAGACCCTTGATCTGAATCTGTAAGGCTTGCTTCCGAGGGCACCAACAGGACATGCATCAATACACTGACCGCAGAATTCACAGTCGAGGGTTTCCTCAAAGGCAGGGCTTATCTTTGACTTGAATCCCCTTCCAATAATATTAATTGCCCCTACACCCTGATGGTCATAGCATACCCTTACGCATTTTCCACAGAGGATACATCGGTTCGGATTTCTCTCAACGAGGGGAGCAGAGATACTTTCTGGCTCATGCTTTCTCTCTCCCACAAACCTGCTCTCTGAAGGGCCGTATTTAAATGCTAAATCCTGAAGCTGACACTCACCTGCCTTATCACATATTGGACAATCAAGGGGATGATGGATAAGGAGTAACTCAAGGACCGTCTTCCTTGCCTTATGAAGCTTAGGCGTCTCTGTCTGAACAACCATGCCATTTTCAGCAGGTGTTGAACAGGCCGCCATAAGCTTTCTCTGCCCTTCTACCTCAACAAGACAGAGACGGCAACCACCATAGGGCTCAAGCCTTTTGTCATAGCATAGATTCGGAATGTATATGCCATTGTTCAGTGCTGCCTGCAGTATGGTAGTTCCTTCCTGAACCTCTATCTTTTTACCATTTATCGTTAATTCGATCATAATGATTGACCTCCTTTAAACATTCCCCGATCTATTATTGTCCTGAAAAATCCTCGACCTTCTCTGAGCCCTCTTTTACTGATCCTGCAGTTTCTGCTGATTTCTTGGCGGCAAGTAACTCCTCCCTCAATTTACCCGGACCAATCTTTACAGAGTCGAACTTACAGGCCTCGTAGCAGGAGCGGCATTTTATGCAGAGTTCCTGGTTTATATAATGGGGTTTTTTCTTTTCCCCTGTTATAGTCTTTTGTGGGCAGACCCTCGCACAGGCACCGCAACCTTTGCATGTAGTCTCATCTATAAAAAAGGTAACGAGGTCCCTGCACACACCTGCCTTGCACCAACCATCTCTAATATGGGAGTCATACTCATCCCTGAAGTATCTTATAGTTGTTAGTACCGGATTAGGTGCTGTCTGACCAAGGCCACAAAGGGATGTATTTATAATATCCCTGGCCAGGTCCTCCAGGAGTTCAACGTCTCCTTCTCTTCCCCTTCCTTCTGTTATATCTATAAGTTTGTCGAGCATCACCTTTGTTCCTATCCTGCAGGGTGGACATTTGCCACAGGACTCATCGGTTGTGAATTCAAGGAAGAATTTTGCAACGCTGACCATGCAGTTAAGGTCATCCATAACAACCATTCCACCTGAGCCAACGATTGCACCTGTCTGTACTATATCCTCATAGGTTACGGGGGTGTCGAGAAGGTGTTCAGGGATACAACCACCAGAAGGGCCTCCTAATTGCACGGCCTTAAATTTCCTTCCCTTTCTTATGCCACCTCCTATATCATAGATTATCTTTCTCAGAGGTATCCCCATCGGGACTTCAATTAAGCCGATGTTGTTTATTGCACCTGTAAGGGCAAAGACCTTTGTTCCTGTAGACTTTTCTGTTCCTAAACTCCTGAACCACTGAGCACCGTGAAGTATGATTGGAGGTACGTTCGCGTAAGTTTCTACATTATTGAGAACCGAGGGCTTTTTCCATAGCCCTTTCTGAGCAGGAAAAGGTGGCCTTGGTATGGGCATTCCTCTCTTACCCTCAATTGACCTCATTAATGCTGTCTCCTCGCCACAGACAAAGGCACCAGCACCTTGATAGATCTCTATGTCGAGGTTGAAACCTGAATTTAATATATTCTCACCGAGGAGACCATATTCCTTTGCCTGATCAATAGCTATCTGTAATCTCCTCACAGCAAGGGGATATTCGGCCCTGACGTATATGTAACCTTTATTTGCACCTATTGCCTTAGCTCCAATAATCATTCCTTCCAGAACGACATGAGGATCTGCCTCCATGATGCTTCTGTCCATGAATGCACCAGGGTCACCCTCGTCACCATTACAGAGGATATATTTCTGTTCCCCTGGTACCTTCGAGCATATCTCCCATTTAATGCCCGTAGGAAAACCTGCGCCACCCCTTCCCCTGAGGCCTGAGGCCTTTACCTCGTTTATTATCTGCTCAGGGATCATCTCGAGGAGGGCCTTGGCAGCAGCCATATAACCGTCCCTTGCTATATAATCCTCTATCTTTTCTGCATCTATCAGACCCTTATTCCTCAATGCCCGTAGCACTTGGAGATTGAAGAAGGGGATCTCTTTCATTGCAGGTACAGTATCCTTTTTGCCGGGCTCGTGATACATTAATTTTTGAACAGGCCT
>JBKBUB010000144.1:0-4266 GCA_046290925.1 Thermodesulfovibrionales bacterium
CACATCCCCACTGTATCTCGGCATCAAACTCGATCTCATATCCCCTCTGGGTTCGACCCATAAATATCAAGTCCCTCTCCCATGAAAGGGTACCCTTTGTAACAGGCGTTATCTTTTCCTTATAACCCTTCAGTGATTCCTTCAACTCTACTTCTTCCTTCAACTCTGACCTCCTTGAAAAAATTTCACATTAATTTTACCATTGTCTTGATTTTTTTGTCATCGTAGTGGTAAATTAATCTAACCCCCAAAAAGGGGAGGTGAGATATGAAGTAGGCAAAAGAATATCCTTTCATGAAATTTTCGAAACTAAAAAAAACAAAAAAGGGGAGGAGTAAATGAAGAAAAGATTTATCATTGTTTCAATCATGGTAATTGCTGCCTTTGCAGCATATCTTTCTTTCACTACTATCGATTCAAAGAGCGGGGTTGCAACAGCTGCCAAAAAGGGTTATTCTGCTACTGTCTATATTGCCGGGATGGGTGGCCATTTCGCTGCTGCTGATATAATGGTTGACCCCAATAATGCGGAAGAGCCTATTAAGATAACAAAGCTTGACAGGGTAGTAATCGGTGACAAGAAGACCCATCCAACCCATGACCCGAGGATAGATAACACTGACCATAATGTTCTGTTCTGGTCAACCTATGTCCTTGACCCTAATGGAAAGCAGCATGTTGGAAAGACTGATCTCAAGACAGGCAATGTTATAAAGGATGTTGCCCTTGACCCTGATCCAAAGTCTCCAGCAAAGAAACCTCCTGTTTATTGCGCCTCGGGCCAGAGCAAGAAGTATTATATGCCGATATTTATGGGTTCAGAGGGATATGTTGATATATTCGACAAAAAGACCCTCGAACATAAAAAACGCATGTATGTAAGCGATATTGGCTTTAAGGCAGGGACATACCAGTTTGTCCATGGTACCAGCTCAAATGATGGGAAGAAATTTTTACTGGCGATCAATGAAACGAAAGACGGAAAAGGCACAGGAAAGATAGACTTTGTCCTCGTTGACCTTCCTGCCCTTGAGAAAGGAGAATGGAAGGTTATAGCCAAGGCATCTCACACAGGAGAGCCCGGCAAAACCATTACCTTCAGACTGTACTTTACGCCTGATAACAAATATATCTTCCAATCAGCAGCAGACCGGATATGGGTTCTCGATGCCTCTAATCTCAAGCTTGTTGATGAGAAGATGGTTGATGGTCAGGCTCATGATATGATGCCCACGCCAGACGGAAAATATGGGATAATCACAATAAGACAGGCAACCGATGCTTGTGATGTAGAAGGCAAGCCAATCCCTGGCAAGAATATAACAGATGGAATGCTTCAACTTTATGATTTCGATGCTAAAAAGATTGTAGGTAAACAGGTATCGACTTGCCTGGCTTGTCACAAGGGAATGGGGATGGGTGATAAGAGTGCCGTCCTCTGCGGAATAGACGGTAACTGGAAGATGTAGTTTTCTGAGGGTGTAGTGTTCAGGATTATTGAATCCTACACTACACCCTTGAAACCAACACCCAAAACCCAGAGTTAGCAAACAACCCTAAATGCAAGAAAAGATTACCCTCTTTAAATTCGCAAAAAAGAACCTGAGGAGAAAGCCTCTAAGGACATTTGTCCTCATTATCTCTATAAGTCTCCTTGTATCTATCTTTATCTTCTCTCTTTCCTTTGTAATAAATGTCACATCAAGCATAAAAAAGACCTCAGAGAGATTGGGGGCTGATATTCTTATAGTTCCAGCTGGTACGAGAGGAGCTGCTGAGGATGTGCTGCTCGAAAACAGGGCAAAGCCCTTTTATATGAAAAGAGAGATTATCGAAAGGGTTAAACAGATAAAAGGCATTGATACTGTTACAGCCCAGACATACCTCGTTACTCTAACAGGACTATGCTGTGATGTGCCTGAGACGGTTGTTGTAGCCTTCAATAAGGACACGGATTTTATAGTATCACCATGGCTAAAGGAAAGGCTTAAGAGGGATCTTAAAAAGGGAGAGGCAATAGCAGGACAGGAATCTTTTCTTAACATTAATCTTGGATTGATGGAGGTTGATAGTACCCTTTTTGGTAATACCTTCAGGATAGTGGGCTCCCTCGATAAGACAGGGACAGGACTTGACAACGCAATATTTATCAGCGATGAGAATATGGAAGACATAATCAAAAATGGTAAGGTTGATATAAAGCCAGGGCATATATCAATCCTCTTTGTTAAGGTCAAAAAAGGCTATGACCCTTACAATGTAGCGAGAGATATAGAGGATAATATCGTTGAGGTCGATACCATGGCAAGAAGGGACATAGGTAAAAATCTTGTGAATTCACTTAGAGATATAAACAGCATCTTTATTCTCTCACTACTTGTCTCGTCTCTGCTTTCTGTATTTTTAACCTGGGCAATCTTTTCAGCCATTGTAAATGAGAGGAGGCGAGAGGTTGGGATAATGAGAGCCATGGGCGCAAAAACTATCCAGGTGACAAGGCTTTTTCTTATCGAGGTTCTGATTATAGCAGCGATAGGCTCTTCAGTGGGCGTAATTTCAGGAACCCTTCTGTCCTTATCCCTTTCAAAAAGCTTTAATTTACTCAGGACACTTTCAACAGAACTTACCCTTTTTCAGAGGTTGGTAATAGCTATCCTGAGCTTTTTAGCAGGCACCACCATATCTGCTGTCGGAGCCCTCTCTCCCATTTGGAAGGTCAGGGGGATTGACCTTCTGTCTATAACAAAGGAATAATAGAGCGACCGTGTGACCGACATATTGCAATAATTGAAGGCTGACATGCTAAGGGCACTGATTATCCTTTTCCTATCTTTATCTTCATTGGCATATGCTAATCCTTTTAAAGGCCAGAAAGAGGCGATCGTAGAGGTCAATGTTATAGATGGGTCGGGAAGAACCGTTATGGCTGGCAAGGGATATATAGTTGACAGTGATGGGCTTATTGCGACGAACTGCCGGATGATACTTAGGTGGTATGAAGACATACAGAATGACCTCATTGTCAAATTAGGGGAAGGCAATTTTTCTCTTCACAGGCTTATCTCTTATAATCCGTCACTGGATTTAGCCATCTTCAAGATAAATAAAGAAGGCCTTCCTTCTATACGCCTGGATCCCGTTGATAAAGCTACAACTTATATCAGAAAGGCAATTAAGGTATATAAAGATATGTCGAGGGTCTCGAATCAGGCATCTCGTAAGGAAGATCTAATTACGAATAAATCCGAGAGTCCCCGACATCAGGAACAGAAGAATCAGGAGATGTCAGACGGGCTCAATGGTGAGGAATCTCGAGATTCTCAGGTTGCTTCACCCTTTCTTAAAGGCCTTAGATATATTTCAATGAGGAGGTATAGAGAGGCCATCGAAGAGTTCAACAAGGTATTGAAGGCCGAGCCTTCAATGCCCGATATCTACCTAAATCTCGGTCTTGCCTATTACAAGATTAACAGATACAGGGATTCGATCGATGCCTTCAAGAAGGCACTTATGTACGGGGCTACATCGAAATCAGTATATTATAAGCTCGGCTCACTCTATCTGGTACTGGGTGGCTACAATGAAGCCGTAGATGCCTTCAAAGAGGCACTGAATATCGATAACAGAGACCCCCTGGCCCATTTTAATCTTGCTATTGCCGCATTTATGAAGGGAGACAAAGATCAGGCATGGCAAGAATATGTAGTTTTAAGAGGCATTGACGAGGAACTTGCAAGAAGGCTCTGGGATATCATCAATTAAGGCTTTATTTCTATAGGGGTACCGTCTTCAACCATCTGATAGATCTCTTCTATCTCTGAATTTGTAACAGCGATACAGCCATCTGTCCAGTCGTAATATCTATGAAACTTTCCAAATTCTGCAAGCTCTTCTGGTAAGCCATGTATCATTATATCCCCACCAGGGGACACACCAAGTCTTGCAGCATTTTCTATGTCCGATTCGTTAGGATAAGAGATTCGAAGGGAAAGGTGAAACCTGCTATTTGAGTTTTTGAAAAGGGTGTAACTTCCCTCGGGTGTCCTCTTATCACCAGCCATAACCTTCTTACCTTCAGGTTTTTTACCGAGGGCTATCCTGTAAGCCTTCAAGATTTCACCATCTCTCAAAAGCATAAGGATCCTCTTACTCTTAACGACAATAACCTTATCAGCCTTTGTTAGGGTTGCAAATGCATGAGAATAAAAGAACAGGCAGGTCAATATCGATGTTAAGATTATCTTCAACATTTATAAAAGTTTTTGA
>JBKBUB010000145.1:0-4263 GCA_046290925.1 Thermodesulfovibrionales bacterium
TCCACGGAATCTTGCAGTCGAGGCCAGTACCAGAAACATCAAGGTGCTCGAACAGGAGAGAAAGAAGATAGAAGAGTCCGCAAAGAGGGCAAAGGAATCAGCCCAGGAAATCTCAAACAGACTTTCCAACGTTACTATTCAGATTCAGGCAAAGGCAGGAGAAGAGGGAAAACTCTTTGGTTCTATTACTAACGCTGATATATCAGAGGCCTTGAAGAAGGAGGGTTTCGATATAGAAAAGAAGAAGATAATCCTCGATGAACCGATAAAGAGACTTGGTACATATACAGTGAATGTAAAGGTCTACCAGGATATTGTTGTTCCTGTTAATATTAATGTTGTCTCGGAATAGTGCGGAAGCACAGGAGAGCGGAATTGCAAAAGGGCTTCAGATCTTTCGCTCTAAGGAGTTGAGATAGCCATTATGGAGGATGTTAGAGTGGGCATAGACAGATTGCCACCTCAGAATCTCGAGGCTGAACAGTCTGTTCTTGGTGCTATATTGCTCGAAAACGAGGCACTTCCGAAGGCCCTCGAGATAATAGAGCCTGCTGATTTTTACAGGGAATCCCATCGTAAGATCTTCCTTGCCATGATAGAACTCTTTGAAAAAAACGAGGCAATAGACCTAATAACTGTCTCAGACCTTCTTAAAAGGAAGAACGAACTCGAAGGGGTTGGAGGTGTAACATATCTGTCAAGCCTCGCCAGTGCGGTTCCAACGGCTGCAAACATACGGTATCATTCCAGGATTGTTAAGGAGAAGGCCCTTCTCAGGAATCTTGCCACATCAGCAACAGACATATTGTCTAAGGTCTATGAGGGTACCTTCGAACCTGATGAGATGGTTGATTATGCGGAAAGGGTCATATTCGATATTTCAGAGAGAAGGACGAAGACAACCTTCTTTACCCTTAAGGATGTAATCAAAGACAGTTTCCATATGATAGAGCACCTCTATGATAAGAAGGAGGCAATAACAGGTATTCCTTCTGGCTTCAGAGACCTTGACGAATTAACGACAGGCTTTCAACCTGGGGACCTTATAATAATCGGTGCAAGACCATCCATGGGGAAGACCGCACTGAGCCTTAACATAGCCCAGCATGTTGGTGTTGAGATGAGAGAACCTGTTGCTATCTTCAGTCTCGAGATGTCTAAGGAGCAGCTTGCCCTGAGGATGCTCTGTTCAGAGGCTATGGTGGACTCCAATAATGTAAGAAAGGGATTTATCAGGAAGGAGGACTGGCATAAACTTACCTCTGCTGCTGGAAGGCTTGCGGAGGCGCCGATCTTTATAGATGACTCCTCTTCGATTACTGTTCTTGAGATGAGGGCCAAGGCAAGGCGTCTTAAGATAGAACATGGCCTAAGTCTTGTTATTGTGGATTATCTACAATTGATGAGGACGAGAGGGAATTTCGAAAGGAGAGAGCAAGAGATATCCGATATCTCCCGATCCCTTAAGGCACTCGCAAAGGAATTGAAGGTGCCTGTTATAGCCTTGAGCCAGCTCAATAGGGGTGTCGAACAGAGGCACGATAAAAGACCCACCCTGGCAGACCTCAGGGAATCAGGGGCTATTGAGCAGGATGCCGATGTCATAATTTTCCTTTACAGGGACGAGGTATACAAAAAGGACAATCCGTCAAGTAAAGGCGAGGCCGAGGTTATAATAGCAAAACAGAGAAACGGACCCACTGATACAATAAAACTTACCTTCCTATCGAAATGTACCCGTTTTACACCTTATACAGAAATAGAATATGAAGAGTCAGAGGAGGTCTTTTGATAGGAGCAATCCTTGCAGGTGGTGAAAACAGGAGGATACCTTATATAAAGGGTCTTCTAAGGGTTAATGGGTCCACCATAATCGAACGGAACCTTAATATCCTTAAAGAATTCTTTGATGTGGTGGTCATAAGTACAAACTCCCCTGAGATTTACTTTCCTTTCGGAGTTCCTCTTATTGGTGATATAATTAATGAGCGAGGGCCAATGACAGGTATATTTTCTATTCTTACTTCAACAGGTGCTGATTCTGTGTTCGTTGTTGCCTGTGATATGCCTTTTATAAAAGAGGATTTAATACGATATATGAAGGACAGATTTGAAAGCCTTTCTTTATCAGGTAAATATATGGATGCCCTCATCCCAAGGTTTAAAGGAGGAATGGAGCCCCTCGTAGGTATCTATGCATCTCGTGTCAGAGTAAGAATGGAGGATTCACTGAAGGCAGGGATAAAGGGACTTCATGCCTTTCTGGGTGAGGTAAACACATCTTATATTGAGGATGAGGAGATAAAGGATATAGACCCTGAGGGGCTTTCCTTTGTTAATATAAACACACTCGAAGATTACGAGAGGATAGGAGGTATGAAATGTTTGGTTTAGGGATGCAAGAACTGATAATAATACTGGTGATTGTTCTCGTCCTTTTTGGTGCATCGAGGCTTCCAGAGATCGGTAAGGGGATTGGTCAGGCCATAAGGAACTTCAAAAAGGCAACCTCAGAACCCGAGGAGATCGATGTAACACCAAAGAAACCTGTAGAGGAAAAGAAGGAAGAGCCGAAGGGAAGTGCATAGAGGTGCTATTGCAGAGATTGACCTCGACTGTATCTCCCACAACCTCAATCTTATTAAGAAAATAACAGGTCTACCTGTTATAGCCGTTGTGAAGGCCGATGCCTATGGACATGGGGCATTAGAAGTCTCGAGGAGGCTCCTGACTGAAGGGGTCTCGTATCTTGCGGTAGCCTATCTTGAAGAGGGAGTGAGACTCAGGGAGGCAGGGATAAACGCGCCCATATTAGCCCTTTTTGAGAGGAAGGAATTCTCAGGTCTCATCGATTATAATCTCATTCCTTTAATCCATGACATGGACATGGCCGAAAGACTGTCTGAAGAGGCGATTAAAAGAAATATGATGATCAATGTCCATGTAAAGATCGATACAGGGATGGGGAGGCTGGGGTTTAAGGTAGATAAGGCAATAGATGAAATAGAAAGGGTTGCAAAGCTTGGAAACCTAAGGATCAGGGGTATAATGAGCCATTTTTCAGAGGCAGATATAGCTGACAGGGATTATGCCATGAGACAGATTCATGAATTCATGAGGATAAGAGATGCCCTTAATAAAAAGTTCAACGGCATCCTCTATCACATTGCAAACAGTGCGGCAGTTTTTTCCATGAAGGATTCCTATCTTGATGCTGTAAGGCCTGGTCTTGCCCTCTATGGGTATTCTCCTTTTCCTGATTTGAGGGAGGATACAAGGGCCGGCAAATTAAGACCTTCCATGACTGTGAAAACAAGGATCCTTGCAATAAGAAAAGTGAGTAAAGGAACCGCGATAAGCTATGGAAGAACCTTTATAACGACAAGGGATAGCCTCATCGCTCTCTTGCCCGTTGGATATGCCGATGGATTTATGAGGTCTCTTTCAAACAATGCCGATGTCCTTATCAGGGGGAAAAGGGCTCCAGTTGTTGGAAGGGTCTGTATGGATCTTACGATGGTTGATGTTACAGGGATTGATGACGTTTCCACTGGTGATGATGTTATACTAATAGGCCGACAGGGAGATGAAGAGATTACGACATGGGAACTTGCAAAGAGGGCAGGAACGATACCATATGAGATCACAATATCGTTGGGATCCAGGTCGAGAAGGGTATACCTTTACGACGCTAAAACAACCAAATTAGAGCAGTAGAGCGGTAGGTTTTTAGGTGAATGGGTGAATAGGCCTAAAATAGGCTTAAGGCTTTAGGCGATAGGCGACAGCCTTCAGCCTGTTCACCAATTCACGATGTTCTGCGGGCCTGCTGCACTTAGGTAGCAGGGATGGTAAAATAGTATAAAGGAGTTTTGTTATGTCAATTAAAGATGCGATTAAAGAAAAGATAGAAACGTTACCAGATAGCTTACTTTTAGAAGTCTTTGATTTTATTCAGTTCATAGAAACTAAAAAGGAAAGGATCCTTCTCGCTAAGGCATCTCAAGAACTTTCAAGGCCGTCATTTAATAAGATATGGAACAACGACGAGGATGCTATCTATGATAACCTGTGAAAAAGGAGATATTGTACTTGTCCCTTTTCCTTTCAGCAATCAGACAGCTATACCCAAACTTTGCAAAAATTAGCCTGATATTGGAGGCTGGCATGGTGAAAAAACTTTTATCTGCGATACCGATAGCAACATTCAATAAACATAAGTGGTTCTTATTAAACGGCACCACAGGTGTGGTCTTGATTAAG